>CALBEG010000034.1 GCA_937927455.1 uncultured Elioraea sp.
AGGTCGCGCTCATTGCGGAATCGTCATGTATTTCGCGGTCTTCCAGGCTGCTGGTTCCGCCGCCGCCGCCGCGTACCAGGCGCGCAGCAAGGGGTGGTCGAGCACGGCCCGCATGTAGGCCTCGCTGTCCTCGGCGAGCTCTGGGCGCCAGGTGGCGAAGCGCGTCACCACCGGCGCATAGAACGCATCCGCCAGAGTGAAGCGTTCGCCGAATAAGTATAGCCCGCCGTCGGCGAAGCGCGCGCGGGTCGTGCGCCAGATCGTCTCGATGCGCGCAATGTCGGCAAGCACCTCGGGCTTGCGCTGCCGGCCGGCCGCCTGTTGCGCGAAGCGCGCGTCGAGGTTCATCCACAACGCGGACCGAAGGGCGCGAAAACCTGCGTGCATCTCGGCTGCGATCGCCCGCGCGTGTGCCCGTGCCCGCAGCTCCGACGGCCAAAGCCCAGGTGCCAAGTCCGCGCAAAGTTCGGCAATGGCGAGACTGTCCCACACCAGAGCGCCGCGATAGGTGAGACAGGGAACCATCCCGGACGGGGATACCTCGGCGATGCGCGCCTTCGTGTCCGGCTGATCGAGCGGGATCACCACCTCCTCCACCGCAAGTCCGGCGAGCCGCACGGCGAGCCAGCCGCGCAGAGACCAGGAGGAGAAGGTGCGGGTGCCGATCCAGAGCGTGCCGTCCGCCATTCACGCCATCTCCGTCAGGAACGGACGGACCCTGCCATGGAAGCCTTTCCTCCGCCACCCACCTCGGCCTTGTCGCGGAAGGGCGCGAGTGGCACGGTGCGGCCGCAACCCGGAGGGCCTGCCATGACCGTCACCTTCCGCCCGAACGACCTCTCCGCCTTCTGGATGCCCTTTACCGCCAACCGCGCCTTCAAGGCGAACCCCCGCTTGCTCGCGCGTGCCGAGGGCATGGTCTACTACACACCGGAAGGCCGGGAGATTCTCGACGGCACGGCTGGGCTTTGGTGCGTCAATGCGGGGCACGGGCGGCGCGAGATCGCGGAGGCGATCAAGCGCCAGGCCGATGCGATGGACTTCGCGCCCACTTTCCAGATGGGCCATCCGATCGCCTTCGAGGCGGCCAACGCTCTCGCCGCCTTCCTGCCGGATCATCTGCCGCACGTGTTTTGGACCAACTCGGGCAGCGAAGCGGCGGATACCGCGCTGAAGATCGCGCTCGCTTACCACCGCGCGCGCGGAGAGGGGCAGCGCATGCGCTTGATCGGGCGCGAACGCGGCTACCACGGCTCAGGCTTCGGGGGAATGAGCGTGGGCGGCATCGTCGCCAACCGACGCCAGTTCGGGGCGCTGCTTCCGTTCATCGACCACCTGCCGCACACCCATCTGCCGCAGGTAAATCGTTTCGCGCGCGGCGAACCTGAGCACGGTGCGCATCTTGCCGACGCGCTCGAGGATCTCGTCCGGCTGCACGGCGACACCGTCGCTGCCGTCATCGTCGAGCCGGTCGCAGGCTCGACGGGGGTCCTCGTGCCTCCGCGCGGTTACCTTCAGCGACTGCGCGAGCTGTGCACGCGGCACGGGATCCTGCTTATCTTTGATGAGGTGATCACCGGCTTCTCGCGGCTTGGCGCCCCCTTCGCGGCGGATCGGTTCGGTGTGCGGCCAGACATCCTAACCATGGCCAAGGGCCTCACCAACGCTGCGGTGCCGATGGGCGCGGTGGCGGTGACGGCCGAGGTCCACGACACCGTCGTGCACGGGGCACCGGCCGGCATCGAGCTCTTCCACGGCTACACCTATTCAGGCCACCCTCTGGCCTGCGCAGCAGCGATCGCAGCGATCACCATCCACCGCGAGGAGGATCTTGCTGGACGCGCGCGCGACCTCGAGCCCTATTGGCGCCAACGCGTGCACGAGCTCGACACCGCTCCGGGTGTCGCCGATGTGCGCGACATCGGCATTATTGCTGGGATCGAGCTCGCCCCGCGCGAAGGCAGGCCAGGCGAGCGGGGGGCTGCCGTGCTGCAGCGCTGCTTCGCGGAGGGGCTGCTCGTTCGTGTCACCGCCGATACGGTCGCCCTCTCTCCACCGCTCATTGTCGAACGCCTGCAGATCGACCGTATGGTCGAGACACTGGATCGCGCCATTCGGGCGGAGCCTGCCTGACGCGGTCGGAGATGATTCGGATGAAGGGGCTCACGATGCTCCTCTCCCGCCTTTGGCCATGGCGACTGGGTTTGGCCGCCGGGCTGGTCGCGTTGATCGCGATCGCTTTAGCCGCCTCGTTCGTCCGCGAACGATCGCTCGAGCCGCTGATCTTGCGTGCGATGGACCGCGCACCGCGCATTGCGGCAGGCTTGTCGCTGGCGCACGAGCGGTTGACCCTGTCCTCTCTCGAAGCCTTGGCAGACGCTGCCAAACGGTCACGGCTGGCGGACGATCTCAGCGCCTTCCACGAGGCCATCGCGCGCCTTGAGCGGGAGGACGAGCGCGCGTTGTTCAACGATTTGCCGGGGTTCGCCGCGACGCTCGATCAGCTGCGCACCTTCCGCGCCGAAACTCAACCCCTAGAGGTGGCCCTGCGGTGGGGCGAGGAGGGCCCTGCGCCTGCGGTGCTCGCCACCCTCGCGGCGCAGCTCGCGCAACTGCGTGATCCCGTGTCTGACCTGGTTGACAGCGCGGTTGCCTGGCAACGGCTGGAGATCGTCCGGCGTACACGCGAGCTGCGCCAAGCCGACCGCATCGTCATCGCCTGCTCGGCGCTCGCCGGTCTGCTGGGCGGCCTGCTCCTTCTCGTGCTGCGTGCAGGGCCAGGGGTGAGCCATGCCGGCGCAGCCGCGGCGGTCGGGCAGCCGCCTGCCGGCGGGATCGATCCTCTTCTGGTCGCGCAGGCGGGGCGCGACCTCGCCGCGAGCTTGCACCGCACCCTCGGCCGGCTTGGCCTACTCGTCGGGGCGGACGGTGCGGCGGCCGAGCCCTTGCGGGCGAGCCGCGAGAGCGCTGAGGCGGCGCTCATGACGGCCGAACTTCTCGCCGAGGCTGCTCTTCTCCAGTCGGGGCAGTGCGCGGTGCAGCAAATCCCGTTCGATCCGCACCGGCTGTTGCGGCAGGCGCTCAGCGAGCGGGGGTCTCCTCTGGTCCCGGTGCTCATGGAGGAGGGGGTGCCCCGGGTCTGGCGCGGCGACCCTGCCCGTCTCGTGGCCCTGGTGCGCGCCTTGCTCTGCGCCGCCGCCTCGGCAGGGCCCATGCCGCCGCGGGTGCTGCTCGCGGCCGAGCCGGGAGGGCTTGCGGTGACGATCGGCGAGGGGGGAGAGGCGCTGTTCGAGCCGCTCGACCGGGGCGAACTCGTGCCGGGAGCGGCTGCCGCGGCGCTGATGGTGCGCGCCCTCGGCGGCCGGCTGCTGCGCGTTCGCCCAACCGCCGGACGGGCGGAGCAGATCAAGCTCCTGTTGCCTTTCCTCCCGGAGGAGAGTGAGCAGGTCGCGTCCCCCTCCCGGTCAGGCTTGCGCGTTCTGGCGGTTGATGACATCCCAGCGAACCGGCAGCTTCTGGCCGCTCTGCTCGAGCGCCACGGGCATCGCTGCGAAACCGCGGCCGATGCCGAAGCAGCACTGGCCCGTCTCGCTGCCGGCGGCATCGACGTCGTGCTGATGGACGTGCACATGCCCGGCCTGGACGGGGTTGCGGCGGCTCGGCTGATCCGCTCCCTGCCGCCGCCCGCCGGCAGGGTGCCCATTGTCGCCGTCACGGCCGAGTCTGTGGCCGAGGCGAGGGAGGCACTCCTTGCCGCAGGCATGGCCGGCGTGATCGCAAAGCCTATCTCCACGGCGGAACTCCTCGCGGCCTTGAGCCTGGCGGCGGGTGGCGAGGCAACCGCGGTGCGGCGGCCCCCCGCGCCCGAGATCGACCATGTCGCCGCTGCTGTCCTGCGCTCGACGCTGTCGGCTGAGGCGTTTGAGCGCGTGGTTGCGGAGGCCGCTGCGGAGGCTGAAGCAGCATTGGCCGAGGCGGAGGCGGCGGCAGCCATGGGGGACGCGGGGCGTCTTCACTCTGCACTGGGCCGATTGTGCGCTCCCCTCGAGCCCTTTGGTGCGGCGCGGTTGGCCGAGGTCGCGGCGAGCGTGCGTCGTGGCGACCAGGACCTCGCTACCCTGCGCAGCGTGGTGATGGAGACCCTGCGTGCCCTGGGCAGCCGGCGCTCCGCGCCGGCTGCGGCACCGCTTCCCGAGCGGACATGATCGGCGCCTGTCTTTCGCCATCGGCCGCGCGTGACAGCGCTCACGCCGATCCTTCGTCCTTAGCGTGCTCGCTTTGGCGAGGAACTTCGGCGCGCTGGTGGTGTTTGCCGCTGCGTCGGACGCGGCAGAGGATGGATTGGCCGCGGGCAGTCCGCCGTTTGGTGCCTGGGCGGGAGCCGTCTAGAACCCAGGCTTCGCGTACTCGGCTCGTCGATCGGAACACCCCATGATGATCGCAACCGCACGACCTCCAGTCCCCGTCACCGTGTTGACTGGCTTTCTCGGTGCCGGCAAGACCACCTTGCTCAACCGCATCCTCTCCGAAACTCACGGCAGGCGCATCGCCGTCGTCGTCAACGAGTTTGGCGAACTCGGGGTCGACAACGACCTCGTCATCGGCTCAGACGAGGAAGTGTTCGAGATGAACAACGGCTGCATCTGCTGCTCCGTGCGCGGCGATCTGATCCGCATTATCGGGGGGCTGATGAAGCGGCGGGACCGGTTTGAACGCATCGTTGTTGAAACGACTGGTCTGGCAGACCCCGCCCCGGTGGCGCAGACTTTCTTCGTGGATGAGGACGTGCGCAGCTCCGCAAAGCTCGACGCGATCGTCACCGTGGTCGACGCCAAGCATTTCCTCGCCCGCCTTGCAGACGCGCCAGAGGCCGAGAAGCAGGTCGCGTTCGGCGATGTGATCGTGGTGAACAAGACCGATCTCGTTTCGGCCGAGGAACTGGCCGATGTCGAAAGTCGTATCCGGACCATCAACCCGGCGGCTGAGATGTATCGCGCCGAACGATCGCGCGTCCCACTCGAGGTGGTGCTCGATCGCCAGGCCTTCTCGCTTGAGCGGGTGCTCGAACGGATGCCCGATTTCCTCGCCGACGAGGCGCACGCGCATGAGCACGATGCGGGCGTGACCTCCGTTTCGGTCGCGTTCCGTGGCGAGGTCGACCCCCGCCGCTTCGAGGTCTGGATCACCGACCTTCTCGCGCGCAAGGGGGCAGACCTGCTGCGGACCAAGGGCATCCTCGCCTTTCCCGGCGAACCGCGTCGCTTCGCCTTCCAGGCGGTGCACATGATCACCGACGGCGACTTCATCACACCGTGGGGCGAGGATGAGGAGCGGACATCGCGGATGGTGTTCATTGGCCGCAATCTCAGCCGGCCCGAGCTTCGTCGCGGCTTCGAGGCCTGCCGGGCGTGAGCGCCGCTGACACGACACCGCGGGGCGTAGACACGGTGGAGGCGACCTCTCCCGAGGACACTCTTCTGCGCGAACGCGGGCGCTCGTTCACCTGGGACGCCTTCGTCGTCGCCTGTGCCTTCGACCCCGGCGGCCGTTTTGCCGCCTGGGGCCTCGGCGATGGCACGGTGCGGCTCCTCACGGTGGGCGAAAAAAATGATCCCCTTACCCTCCCGGCGCACGAGGGCGCGGTGCTGGCCCTGGCCCCGGACTGCACCGAAGGCGGGGTGCTGGCGGGCGGCGACGACGGCCGGCTGGCGCGCGTCTCGCCGTCAGCGGTGGAAGAGATCGCCACTTGGCCCGGACGTTGGGTCGAGCACGTGCTCGCCTGGCCCGGCAAGTCGCCGTGGCGTGCGGCGTCGGTCGGCAAGACCGTGCACGTCTTCGATGCGGCTGGCGCGCGGCGCAAGAGCCTCGACCACCCCTCGACGGTCACTGGGCTTGCCAGCGACGGCCGTGGCATGCGGATTGCCGCCAGCCATTACGGCGGGGCATCGCTGTGGTTCGCCGCGGCGAAGGAGGACCGTCCGCTCAGGCTTGCCTGGAAGGGAAGCCACATCGGCATCGCTGTCAGTCGGGATGCCCGCTTTGTCGTCACCGCAATGCAGGAGAATGCGCTGCACGGCTGGCGGATCGAGGATGGCGCGCACATGCGCATGACCGGCTATCTCGGCAAAACCAAGTCGCTGTCCTTTTCCGCTGATGGGCGGTGGCTCGCCACCTCTGGGGCGGAGAGCATCGTCTGCTGGCCTTTCGATCAAGCTGGCCCGATGGGGCGTGCGCCGCTGGAACTGGCCGGTGGTGATATGGTGACGGTGACCCATGTTGCCTGTCACCCCGAGCACGCAGTGGTGGCGGCGGGATATGCGGACGGCCTTGTCCTGCTCGTCGAATTCGCCTCCGGCACGGTGCTGCCGGTTGCGGGCCCTGGCCGGGGCCCGGTCAGCGCGCTGGCCTGGAGCCCAGACGGGCGCTGGCTTGCCTGGGGAACCGAGACGGGCTTCGCTGCCCTGGTTGACTTCGCCCCTCGCTGAGCGGCCTGGCGTTCCCGAGCTCCGCCATCAAGATTTCAATCTTCGGAAGATTGCATTTTCCCCGCGGCTGCTCGAGATGCAGCTTTGGCACGTCGGTGCCGAAGGGTTCACGGACAGGCATCAGAAGGAGGTTTCCATGCGTTCGACACTGTGTGCCGCTGCGCTCGCCGCAGCCATCGCCGTCGCCGCCCCCGTGCGGGCCGACACCCCGCTCACCCTTGGCGAGCACTTCCTGCTTCGGTCCTACACCGGCCAGGCCATTGGCGCGGGCCTGCGCGATGTGCTCGCCCTGCCTTCGGTCGCTCTGATCGCCAACACCTCCTCGATTTGCTCCACCCTGGCGGGCTCTACCGCCTCTCAGGTTCTGATCAAGCTGCGCGGCGAGCAGGTCTCGCTTGCCGCCACGGCGAATGCCGCGGAGGCGGCGCAGGCAGCGAAGGAGGCAATGCGGATGGCCGGCATCGCGGTGCTCTACGGCGGCCAGATCCCTGCTGCCGAGAACCAGGCGATGGTGACCGCGCTGCTCAAGGAATTGGCCGCCGCAAACTATCGCGGCCCGGTGTTCTTCCACCTTGCCGTCTGGGCAGGGCAGATGGTGGAGAACGCCGCCCTTGCCGACGAGGCCGTCGGTAAGTGGTTGGCCGGCCACGACAAGCTGTTTGCGCTTGGCGTCGACGTGCAGCGTGCGAAGGGCATGATGCTGAATGTCACCGTGCGCGACGGCCGCCAGGCGACGATCCGCGTCGCGCATGAGGTGGACATGGACAAGCCCTGGCTCGACCTGTTCCGCCGGTCGCTGTTGCGCCGCGCCTGACGTGGCCCGGGAGGCGCCCTGCACGGCGCCTCCCACCCTTGCAGGGGCCAAGCGGTTCGGGTCAGGCTTTGTGGCATGGACCCCGCTGCTCAACCGATCGTCGAAACGCCCCGTCTGCGCATGCCCAAGCTCGGCCTGGGCACCTTCGGCCTGCGCGGCCCCGATTGCGCGCGCGCCGTCGCTGAAGCGATCCGCCTCGGCTATCGCCACATCGACACCGCCGAAATGTACGACAATGAAGGCCCCGTCGGTCAGGGCGTGCGCGATTCAGGGGTGCCGCGCGAGCAGGTCTTCGTCACTACCAAAGTGTGGTGGACCAATCTCGCCGACCCCGAGGCCGCGCTCGCCGCCTCGCTGCGTCGGCTCCGCTTCGACTGGGTCGATCTCTTTCTCATCCACTGGCCGAACCCGGCCGTGCCCCTCGCCCAGACGCTCGCGGCGATGGTACGGCTGAAGGAGAGAGGGCTTGCGCGCGCGATCGGGGTGGCGAACTTCCCCTCCCTGCTCTTGCGCGAGGCGGTGGCGACGGGAGCCCCAATCGCCTGCAACCAGGTGGAGTATCACGTGATGCTCGGCCAGCGTACCATCCTCGAGGTTGCGCGCGCACACCGCATCGCCGTCACCGCTTATTCGCCCCTGGGCAAGGGCGGCTTGGTCAATGACCCTACCCTCGCCGCGATCGCCAAACGCCACGGCGCCACCCCGGCCCAGGTCGCGCTCGCGTGGCTGATGGCGCAGGAGTTGGTGGCGGCGATCCCGAAATCGGGCAGCCTGGACAGGATGCGGGAAAATCTCGGCGCACTGACCCTGCGCCTGACCGAGGAGGATCTGGCCGCGATCGACGCTTTGCCGAAGGATCGCCGCGTGATCTCTCCGGCCTGGGCCCCGGTGTGGGACGCGGCGGCCTAACGCTCCGCTCTGAGCGCTTCGGTCGCCGCCCGATCGATCACACCGCGCACGTCGCAAACCACCCCGTAGAGGTCGCGCGCGGCCTGCACCGAGAGGAGACCGTCGCGCACGTCTGCCGCGACCAGCGCCGGGTCGCGCGCGCGGGGATCACCCCAGCCGCCACCGCCCGGGGAGTCGGCGTGGAGCTCCGCCCCCGCGGGCAAAGACCCTAGTCCATAGCGTGGCGCGGGCTCTTCGCGTCCATCGGGGAAGCGGATCGTCATCGCACCCGGTGCTCCGTCGTGCCCCCCGCAAATCCCGTAGCCGCCGCCCGCACCCACGCCCTCGCCGCGGAAGGACTGGGTCGAGGGAGCGAGCAGGCGCACGGCGTAATGGACCCCTGTTCCGCCGCGCCAGCACCCGGCCCCGCCCGAATCGCGTCGCAACTCCTGGCGCAGGACGCGGACCGGGTAGTCGCGCTCCTGCGTCTCGACATTGGGGATGGCAAGCCCGCCCAGGGTGCAGAGATGGCCGATGGAGTCGAACCCGTCGCGGCCCGCCACCGCGCCTGACCCGGCCGCCGCCTGGGCGTGGTAGCCAACCCAGCGCGACCCGTCAGCGCGCAGCCCGCTCATCACCCCGAAGAGGTTCTTCGCCCAGCCGGCGGAGGCGCGCTCGGGGTCGGCCTGGGCGAGAGCCTTCCACACCGCATGGATAATCTCGTGGGCGAGGAAGACCGTGCACATCGTCACCGGTGCAGGCGGGCGCGGGTTGACGCAGGATCCCTCCAAGGCATCGATGGCGACCGCGCGCAGCCGCCCCTCGTTGCGCGGGATCGTGGGGTCGAAAAAGGCGGCAAGGGCGAGGCCCACGGCGGAGACCGTGTTCGCGTACGGGCTGTTCTTGAACCCCTCCACCTGCGGTGAGGAGCCGTTGAAGTCGAACCTCGCCTCCCCGCTGGCAGCGATCGTGAGCCGAGCCTGCACGCGGATCAGCGCCGCGTTCCGCCCGTCCGTGTCGGTCGTCTCCTCGCCCTCGTAGGTCCCCGGAGGAAGGCTCTGGAAGGCTCGCCGTTGCAGTGCCTCGGCGTGCGCGAGGATCGCTTCCGAAATGCCGCACCAGGCCGCGCCCACCTCTTCCGCGAGCTGGGTCAGTCCCGCCGCACCGAGCCTCGCCGCTCCCAGCATGGCGCGCAGGTCGCCATCCAGCAGATCAGGGGTGCGTGAGTTGGCGAGCAGCAGCCGCCAGAGGTCCTCGCGCACCCGCCCGACCTCGATCAGTCGTAGCACAGGAAGCCTGATCCCTTCGTGGAAGATCTCGGTCGCCTCGGGGTTGTAGGTGCCGGCCGCACCGCCGCCGATGTCGGACTGGTGTGCGCGCACACAGGCGAAACCGGCGAGCGCGCCGCGCGCGAAAGCCGGCACCGCCACCACCCAGTCCGGCAGGTGGTTGCCGCCGGCAAGATAGGGGTCGTTGAGCAGGAAGGCGTCGCCGGGGGCGAGCCCTGGCGCGTCGCGCAGGATGGCGCGTACGGCGAAGCCGCCTGAGCCGGTGTGGATCGGGATGCCGTCCGCCTGGGCGACCACGAAGCCCCGCGCATCGGCGAGGAAGCAGGAGAAGTCGTGCGCCTGGGCGAAGATCGGGCTGCGCGCGGTGCGCGTCATCGCGTGCCCCATCTGGCGCGAGAGATGGTCGAGGCGGCTCTGCGCAAGCGCCCGCTGCACGGGGTCGATCCGCCCCTTCATCGTGCGGCCTCGAGCAGAATGTCGCCCGCCGCAAGCGTGCGTGCGGCCCAACCCGGCGGGATGACGACCGTCGTGGTATCGAGAGCGAGCAGGGCCGGGCCGGCGAGCGGCATCCCATGCGGGGGAGGGGAGTCGAGCACGCGCGCTGCCATCATGCCGTGGCCGAAGAACCACACCGCGCGGCGGGTCTCATGCGGTGCCGCGTCGTGGGTGTGGCGGCGCGAAGACGGCCGCGGCAGGCTGGCCGAGGCGGTGAGCGAGAGCGAGACGAACTCGATCACGCCCCCCGGCTGGAGGTGGCCGAAGCGCGCTTCGTGTTCGGCTTCGAAGGCGGCGCGAAGCCCCTGCGCGTCGCCGAACGCGACCCTGAGCGACCCGTGCTGGCCGCGGTAGCGCAGGCAGGCTTCCCACTGGACGACAATCGTCTCGGCATCGAACCCTTCGCCGGTGAGTTCCTTCCGTGCCTCATCCTCGAGCGCGGCGAGCTGTTCGGCGGCCGCCGCCACTGCCGCCCCATCGAGCAGGGCGGAGAAGGGGGCAGAGCGGTCGAGGCGGATGTCGGCGGCCAGCATGCCGAAGGCGCAGAAGGCGCCGGCAAGGCCGGGCACGAGCACGCGCGCGATGCCAAGCCTCTCCGCCACCTCGCAGCCGAACATCGGCCCCGCCCCGCCGCCCGCCACCAGCACGAAGCGGCGCGGATCTAGGCCCCGGCGCAACGTGATCTCCTCCACCGCCTGGGCGATCGCCTGAGTGACGAGGCGCAGCACGCCAGCTGCCGCGTCCTCCAGGGCGATCCCCAACGGTACGGCAAGCCGCCTTTCGATCGCTGCCCGGGCGAGGGTCGCGTCCAGAGTCAGGGCGCCCGCTGCGAATGGCCCCGGTGCCAAGCGGCCGACCAGGAGCTGGGCGTCCGTCACCGTCGGTTCCGTGCCTCCGAGCCCGTAGCCGGCGGGCCCGGGGCGGGCGCCGGCGCCGCGCGGGCCGGCATACAGGGCCCCCGCCCCATCGACCCCAGCGATGGTGCCGCCGCCTGCCCCGACCGTATGGATCGCAACCGCCGGCACCGCGAGCGGGTGGCCGGCGATCTCCAGGCTTTCGGCGAGTTCCACGCGACGCCCGCGCATCAGTGTGACGTCGCAGGAGGTGCCGCCGATTTCGATCGCGACGAAATCCTCGCCCGTCTCGGGCCCTGCAAGCGCGGCGAGGGCCGCCACCCCGGCGGCAGGACCGGAAAGGACGAGATTGGCGGGGCGGGCGCAGGCCTGGGCGACCGTGCAGGCCCCGCCATTCGACTGCACGAGAAGCAGCTGCCGCGGATAGCCCAACGCCTTCAGACGCGCCTCCAGCGCCGCAAGGTAGCGCGCGATCCGTGGCGCGAGCGCGGCGTGCATGGCGACCGTGGCGATGCGCTCATACTCGCCGACGATCGGCAGGACCTCGCTGGAACAGACAATATGCCGCGCCGCCGGATGCTCGCCGAGCGCTTGGCGCAGCAGGGCGGCGGCGCGGCGCTCGTGCGCGGGATCGGCATAGGCGTGCAGGAAGCCGATCGCCACCGCCTCGACATCGCTGGCCCCGATAGTCTCGGCAGCATCGAGCACATCCTTCTCCTCAAGAGGCTCCCATTCCGTACCGTCAGGGGCCAGCCGCCCGCGCACGGGAAGACGGAGGTGGCGTGGCACGAGGGGAGCGGGGAACGGGGCGCGGTGATCCCATGGGTCTGCCCGCATGCCGCGGCGGATGGCGAGGGTGTCGCGGAACCCCGCTGTGCAGAGAAGCGCGATGGGCGCAAGCTTGCCCTCCAGCACGGCGTTGGTCGCGACCGTCGACCCGTGCACCAGAAGGGCGGTGTCAGCGACCAGGCCCGGCGCGTCCCGCCCGAGGGCCTTGGCGGCAAGCGCGAGCGCCGTGAAAACGCCATCCTCTGGCTGAGCTGGCGTGGAGGGAGTCTTGCGCACCAACAGGGCGCCGTCTGCGTCCGCCAGCACGAGATCGGTAAAGGTGCCGCCGACATCGATGCCGATCCGGAAGGGAGGGCGGAGAGAACGGACGGAGAGGGCTGTCACGGGGCTGGGGTTTGGAAGAGGGACCTTGGTTTGTCGAGAGCCGGTCTTTTCCGGCAGCCTCCGCCCTGCCATGTCACCAGCGATGGATGGTCCAGTTCGGATCCGCACCCCGTTCGACGATCTGCGCGCCCTGATTGCGACCGCGCGGCCGCTCGCGCGCATCGAACGGGTGGCGCTTGGGCAGGCGGTCCGGCGTGTGCTCGCCCTTCCCGTGATCGCCGCCGCTCCCGTACCGGCACGGCCGCTGGCGCGCCGCGAAGGCTTCGCCGTTGCCTCGGCCGAGACGTATGGCGCCGGCCCCTATGCCCCCCTGCCTCTCTCCCGCGCCGTTCCGGTCCGCGCCGGCGAAACTCTCCCCGAGGGCACGGACGCGGTGTTGGTGGAGGAGGAGGCAGAGCGGTTGGGCTCTGCCGTCCAGGCGCTGGCGTCGCTCGCGCCGGGCGAGAACACCTTGGCGCGGGGAGGCGAACTCGCGGCCGGAGAGACGGTGCTTGATGCCGGGGTGGTGCTGACCGCGCGCTCCCTCGGCGCGGCGGCCGCGGCAGGCATGCACGAAGTGACGGTCCGTGCCCGCCCGCGCCTTGCCGTGACGCTCGGTGGGCCTGCGGGGGCGATGCTGCGCGCTGCCGCTGGTCCGGCCTTGGTTGACGACGAAGAGTCCGCCGACATCGTGATCCACCCCTCGGATGGCGTGCCTCGTCTCGCCTGCCGCCCGCTTGAGGATGCCTCGCTCATCCGCGATGGCGAGCGCTGGCGGCTCGCCCTGCCGCAGAGTGCGGCTGCCTGGCTGGGCTGGGTGGCCCTTGCCGTACCCTTGCTCGCTCGCTTGGAGGGCCGTGTCGCGCCTCTGCCGCGGCCCGCCCGGCTCGCCGCGCGTATCGCCTCCGCGGTCGGGCTAGCCGATCTCGTCTTGGTCACCCTTGGGGGCGGTGTTGCCCGCCCGCTCGCCTCGCCGGACTTGCCCACTTGGCCCGCTGTGGCGCGTGCCCACGGCTTTGTCGAGATCCCGCCTGCCTGCGAAGGCCTTGCGGAAGGCAGCGAGATGGTGGTCACCCCGTTCCGCTGACGCCCGATGCCGCCGCTCGACACCCTCGCCGCCGTCCGTTCCGCCGCCCGCCAGGAGCAGTTCCTCGAGGTCGTGTCCGAGGAGGAAGCGCGGGCCAGGCTGGCCGCCGCCTTCTCTCCCGCCCCGCTCGGCGTCGAGACCGTGCCGGTCGCGGCCGGCTTGGGCCGCGTCTTGGCCGAAGACGTCATTGCCGCGACGGACGTTCCGCCGTTTGATCGTTCCGTGGTCGACGGGTTCGCCCTGCGCGCGGCCGACACGCTGGCGGCGAGCGAGACCCACCCCGTCCGCCTTACCTTGAACGCGGAGGTCATCGCCTGCGGTCACCCGCCCGCCCTTTGGGTCGAGCCCGGCACGGCGACGGTGATCGCGACGGGCGGCATGCTGCCACGTGGGGCGGATGCGGTGGCCATGGTGGAGCAGACGGAGACCGTCGAGGATGACACGGCGCCTGCCATCCTGCTCCGTCGGCCTATTGCGCCCGGCGCCAACGTGGGCGGGGCGGGTGGTGACATCGCGCGCGGGGAGACTGTTCTGCGGGCGCGCACGCGGCTCACCTCGCGCGAGCTTGGCATGCTGGCCGCCGTCGGCTGCGCCGAGGTGCCCGTGTTCCGCCGCCCGCGCGTCGCGGTGCTCTCGACCGGCGACGAACTTGTTCCGCCCGGCTCTGCCCTTCGCCCTGCCGGGCTCTATGACAGCAACGGAACGATCATCGCGGCCGCGGCCGAGGAAGCCGGTGCGGAGACGATTCGTTTGGGAATCGTTCCGGATGACGCCGATCAGCTCGCCGCACGGCTCGCTGAGGCCCTCGCCGCCGCTGACATGGTGATCCTCTCGGGCGGCACGTCGAAGGGGGCCGGCGATCTGTGCTACCGCATCGCTTCTGGCCTCGGCCGTGTGCTGTTCCATGGGGTTGCCCTGAAACCGGGCAAGCCGCTGTTCGTTGCCGAGGCTCGTGGCAAGCCGCTGATCGTGCTGCCTGGGTTTCCCACCTCGGCGGTATTTACTTTCTATGCCTTCGTCGCCCCTATGCTCCGCGCTTTTGCGGGACTGGCCGAGGCCGAGACTGAGCAGGTCGAGGCACGGCTTGCAGTGCGCCT
>CALBEG010000035.1 GCA_937927455.1 uncultured Elioraea sp.
CTCGACGGTGCCGGGGCGTGGGCGACCCTCCTCGTCGAGACGGTTGGCGATGGTGTCAATCAGGGCGGAGGCGACGACCGCGGCATCGGCATGGCGCACCACTGTTGCCGCCTGCTCTGGCGTGCGCACGCCGAAGCCGACAGCGATCGGGAGCTGAGTGGCCGCACGCAGGCGGGGCATGACCTCGGCAAGATGCGCCTCCGTTGCGGTGCGCGTGCCGGTGATGCCCGTAATGGAGACGTAGTAGACGAAGCCCCCCCCACCCGCCAGCACGAAGGGAAGCCGCTCCGGCCCGGTGGTGGGGGCGACAAGGCGGATCATATCAAGCCCTGCTGCGCGCGCGGGATCATCGAGCTCCTCGGACTCCTCGGGCGGCAAATCGACAACGATCAGCCCGTCAACGCCAGCGGCGGCGGCATCCATGCAGAAACGCGACACACCGTAGGAGAGGATGGGGTTGAAATAGCCCATGAGCACGAGCGGCGTGAGATCGTTCTCTCTCCGGAACGTGCGCACCAGATCAAGCGTTCCCGCAAGGGTGGCTCCGGCCTTCAGCGCCCTCTGCCCCGAACGCTGGATGGTGGGCCCGTCCGCCATCGGGTCGGAAAAGGGCATGCCGACTTCGATCACATCTGCCCCCGCTCTCGGCAGGCTGGCGAGGAGGGCGGCAGTCGTGGCGCGGTCGGGGTCGAAGGCTTCGACGAAGGGGATAAGCGCGCCGCGGCCTTCCGCGCGCAGCCGGGCAAAGGTGGCAGCAAACCGGCTCACAGCGCCACCCCGAGCGCGTTGGCCACGGTGAAGATGTCCTTGTCGCCGCGGCCGCAGAGATTCATCAGCACGATCGAGTCTTTGGGCATGGCCGGTGCGACCTTCGCGACGTGGGCGAGCGCATGCGCTGGTTCCAAAGCCGGAATGATCCCTTCCGTGCGCGTGCAGAGCTGGAAGGCCGCAAGCGCCTCCTCGTCCGTCACTGCCACGTACTCAACGCGGCCAATTTCCTTTAGCCAGGCGTGTTCGGGCCCTACGCCGGGATAATCAAGGCCGGCGCTGATCGAGTGCGCCTCTAAGATCTGCCCATCCTCGTTTTGCAGTAGGTAGGTGCGGTTGCCGTGCAGAACGCCGGGCCGCCCGCGCGAGAGCGAGGCTGCGTGCTCGCCTGTCTCCAGCCCCTTGCCAGCGGCCTCGACCCCGATCAGCCGCACGGAGGGTTCGTCGAGGAAAGGATGGAACAGGCCCATCGCGTTAGAGCCACCGCCAATCGCGGCAATGCACACGTCAGGCAACCTCCCCGTCATCTCTGCAAGCTGCGCCTTCGCTTCCTCGCCGATGACGGACTGGAAGTCCCGCACCATGGCGGGGTAAGGATGGGGCCCAGCGACTGTTCCGATCAGGTAATAGGTATCGCCGACATTCGCCACCCAGTCGCGCAGCGCCTCGTTCATCGCGTCCTTCAAAGTCGCTGCGCCCGAGGTGACAGGCTTCACCTCGGCGCCGAGGAGTTTCATGCGAAAGACGTTGGGCGATTGGCGGGCGACGTCGGTCGCGCCCATGTAGATGGTGCACGCGAGCCCAAAGAGGGCGCAGACGGTGGCGGTGGCAACACCGTGCTGGCCGGCCCCTGTTTCGGCGATGATTCGCGTCCTGCCCATGCGGCGGGCGAGCAGGATCTGGCCGATGCAGTTGTTGATCTTGTGCGCGCCCGTGTGGTTGAGCTCGTCGCGCTTGAACCAGATTTGCGCCCCGCCGAGTTCGCGGCTGAGCCGTTCGGCGAACCAGAGGGGAGAGGGCCGACCGACATAGTGGGAAAGGAGGCGGCGGAATTCGGCCTGGAAGGCGGTGTCGGCCTTGGCTTCGTCGTACGCGCGCTCGACCTCGAGGATTAGCGGCATAAGGGTTTCGGCGACGTAACGGCCACCGAAGGGGCCGAAATGGCCTCGCGCATCAGGCCCGGTGCGGAAAGAGTTGGGGAGCGGGGCGTTCACGCGGCACCTCCAAACGGTTAACCCCGCCTCATAGGGCAGAAACCGCGCGAGGGGAACGCGCCGCCATGTTCGGCTCAGCGGTCAGCATGCGGCGCACAACTGCGCGCACGATACGATCAGAGACGCGGGTGGACTCGGCACACCCCCCACCCGCGACGCCGAAGCGGCGACACCGTTCCACCGCCCGACGCCTGCCTTCGGCATCACCCGCCCGCCAAGTCTCGCCGGAGGTCTCCTCCCGCCACAGCCCCGGCGCGATCTCGACAAAGCGGCACGGCGCATAGGAGACGCCCTTCGCATCGTACCAGCGCCCCGCCCCGCTGTCCCAGCCGTGCGGCGCGCCCGGCAGGCCGTAGATTTCCACCGGCGAACCGCCCGCGCGCAGGTGGGGTACGAGGTCGAAACAGGCGTGCGGGCAGGTGTAGCTGTCGGCAAGCCCGACCAGGATTACGATCGGCGCACCCGTCGTCGTCATGTCGGCATAGCGGGTCTCGCAGCCCGGGTAGAGGGCTAGATGGAGGGCGAAGGGGCGCGGCCCCGCGAAACGGCGCAAAGCCGCGCGCCAGGCGGCACTGCCGCCCTTGGAGAGGCCCATCACGCCGATGCGCGCGGGGTCGAGGCGCGCATCAGCGGCAAGCGCGGCCAGCGCAGCATGCGCGTCACGCGCCATCTGCTCTGAAGTCAGCCGCTCCTGGTCGTGCACCGTGCGGCGAATACCACGCGGGCCGAAATGATCGAGCATCGCCACCGCCACACCTTCAGGGGAGAGCAGGTTCGTGTAGCGACGGTGCCAGCGCAGCAAGCCCCCCGAACCGTGCAGGAACAGCATGGCAGGCCAGGGCGGTGGCGTCGGCGGAAGATGAAGCTCCCCCCAAAGCACCGCACCGTCCTCGGTGGCCACGGCAAGCGGCTCGACCGCAATCATGCCGCGCGGGCGGCGGAAACGAAGGCGCGGATGAGCGCCGGATCCTTTTCGCCCGGCGCGCTCTCAACGCCGGAAGAGACATCGACCCCAGGGGCACCGGAAGCGCGGATCGCCTCAGCCACGGTGTCGGGAGCGAGCCCGCCAGCCAGCAACCAGGGCACGGGGCAGGCGAGGCCTGCCAGCATGGCGGCCTCGATCGCCACCGCATTGCCCCCAGGCCGGGTAGCGCCGGACGGGGGTTTGGCGTCGAACAGCAGGGCGTCGGCGACGGGGGCGTAGGCGTTTACAGCGTCCTCCGCCTCAGCCCGCGACGCGACCCCGACCGCCTTCAGCACCGGCAGGCCAAAGCGGGCGCGCAGCGCGGCGACGCGGTCGGGCGGTTCGCGGCCATGGAGCTGGACCCAGTCGAGCCGAACCCGGCGGAGCACGGCGGAGAGGTCTTCATCGGCCGGATCGACGAACAGCCCGACCAGCTTGGGGCCAGCCTCGGGGCAGCAGGCGGCGAGCGTGGCGGCAGCCTCGATGGTCACCGCCCGCGGCGAGCGGGGAAAGAAGACGAGTCCGACGAACTCCGCCCCTGCTTCGGCCGCGGCAGCGAGGGCCGCCGTGTCGCGCACGCCGCAGATTTTCACCCGCACGGCCTGGCTCATGCGGCGAGCGAGGCGGCGATGGCCCGGGCAGCAGCGCGAGGGTCGGGCGAGCGCGTGATCGGTCGCCCAATGACGAGCCAGTCTGCCCCGGCCGAGACCGCTTCGAGGGGCGTCATCGTCCGCCTCTGATCGTCTGAGGGGCTGCCCGCGGGCCGTACGCCCGGCACCACCAGGATCGGCTCCGGGCCAAGGGCAGCCCGCAGCACCGCCACCTCGCGCGGGGAGCAAACGAGCCCCTCCGCCCCCGCCGAGAAGGCAAGACGGGCGAGACGAAGCACAGCGGCTTCGGGAGGCCCCGCGAGCCCGATCGCGTCGAGGTCTCGCCCATCGAGGGAGGTGAGCACGGTGACCGCGAGCAGGAGCGGTCGCGAGCCCGTGGCCGCCTCAGCCGCCTCGCGGGCGGCGGCGATCATTGCCGCGCCCCCGGCGGCGTGCAGGGTGAGCATTGCCGCGCCGAGGCTGGAAGCAGCGCGCACCGCCCCGGCCACGGTGTTCGGGATGTCGTGCAGCTTGAGGTCGAGGAAAAGGGGGATCCCAGCCGCGGCGACGCGCGCCGTGCCTTCGGGGCCGGCGGCGACGAAGAGTTCGAGACCGACTTTGACCAGGCCCACCGAGCCCTCGAGGGCGCGGGCGAGCGCGGCAGCCGGGTCGGCCTCCGAGACGTCGAGGGCGACAATCAGCCGGTCGGCGGCGGAGGCCGGGCGCGCGATCGTGCCCGAAGCGAGGCGAGAAGCGGCGACCAGCGAAGGCGATCCGTCGCTCAGCGGGCGGGAAGGAGCGCCGTCGACGACGGGAGTGCCGCCTTTGCCGCCTCCGCCTGACGCAGCTTGTCCTTGAGCACCGCCACTTCCGCCTGCAACACTTCGACCGCGGCAGCGAGCTTGCGGGCACGGCGCCGGGCGGCGATCGCGGAGGCCCAGGTGACGACGGCGCCCAGGAGGTAGAACACCGCCGCCACCGCCAGCGCGGCGATGGCGAGCGGAACCTCGAGCCTCGTGTCGAACGGCCAGAGACCGACCGACACCGGGGCGAGGTTGGCCACCACGAACAACACGACGAGCACTGCAAAGACGAGGGTGACGAGCCAGACGAGACGCATGGGCTTCTCCTTCTCCGTCCTGCGCAGGTGGCCTTCCGCTGCGGCTCTTCCGACCGCGCGCGATGCTCACGCCCTGCGTTCGGCCATAGCCGCCGCCTTGGCGGTCTTGCCACCGCGATTGATCCGCTCGCGCAGCTCCTTGCCGGCCTTGAAGAAGGGAAGGCGCTTGGCACCGACCGCCACAGTTTCACCGGTGCGCGGGTTGCGCCCGAGGCGCGGCTGGCGCGACTTGGCGGTGAAGGCGCCAAAGCCACGGAGCTCGACGCGGTCGCCCCTGCCGAGGGCCAGGGTGATCTCCTCGAACACGGTGCTGACGATCGCCTCGGCGTCGCGCTGGAGAAGGTGCGGGTTGCGGCGTGCCAGTTCGTCGATCAGTTCGGATCGCGTCATCGCCTCAGTCGCCTGTCGTCCATCCGGCTTGAGCACTGCGCGGCATGGGCCCCTTGCCGTCCCGGCCGCCGGCCTGCCATGACGGTTGGCCCCCCCTCATGGCGCGCGACCCTGCCAGAGGAGCATCCGGAGGTCAAGACTAAGCTGTTCATTCCAAAGGGCTTTTCCGGCCTCGCGCACGATTCGCGAAAGAAGCCGCCGCTCAACCGGTCCCGCCAGCTCGCGCACGGGAAGAGCCACGTCCACCCCCTTCTCGGCCGCCAGCCAGGCGCGCGCCTCGGCTTCGCCTCCGATGGCGTCGATCAACCGCGCCGCCAGCGCCTGGCGGCCGGTCAGCACGCGTCCGTCGGCGAGGGCGCGCACCACGTCCTCGTCCAACCGGCGCCCCTTCGCCACCATGGCGACGAACTGGGCGTGCAGGTCGTGCACCACCGCCTCGAGGGCGGCCCGCCCCTCCTCGCTGAGCGGCCGGAACGGGCTCGGCTGGTCCTTCAGCCGACCCGAGGTGATGGCTTCCGATCGCACGCCGAGGCGTTCGAGGAGGCCCGAGAACTCCGCCGTCTGCAGAATGACCCCGATCGAACCGGTGACAGTGGCCTCGCGCGCGAAGATCCGTTCCGCTGGCAGCGCAACCATGTAGCCGGCAGACGCCGCGGTGCCGCCCATCACCGCCACCACAGGCTTGCGTTCCGCCACCCGGCTGAGCGCGCGATACAGGGCCTCCCCACCGGCGACCGTGCCGCCAGGGCTGTCGACGAAGACGAGAAGCGCCTTGGCGCGATCGTCGCGCGCGACCTGGGCCAGTGCCTCGTCGCGGTCGCGATCCTCCGTGATCACGCCCTCGACGCTGAGCCGCGCGACGTAGCTGCCAAACAGGGGGCGGGCGGGCCCGGCCTCGCTGGCGGCCCAGAGCCCGGCGGCAGCGAAAATGGCGACGAGGGCGACCAGGCGCCAAACCGCGAGCCCGCGCTTGAGGCGGCGGCGATCGATCAGAAGGTCGGTCTCGAGCGACATCCCCCGACCCCTAGCATGGGAGTCCCGGCCGAGGCCATGCCGGCCCCCCGCGCGTAAGCACGCTGGCCAAGGGGCGGATCAGCAGCCGGGACATCGCGCGTTCGGCCTCGATGAGGGCGCGGTCTTTGGGGCAAATCCCGCTCAGGCGAGACGAACAGGAAGCGAAAGGAACCCGCGGAAGCGCGCCCGCCCGCCGCGCCCCGCTGCGCCCGCCGGCTGATAGGCCGGAAAGCGGGCGAGGAAGCGGGCGATGGCGATGCGCCCCTCGAGCCGGGCGAGAGCGAGGCCGGCGCAGATGTGGGGGCCAGCGCCGAAGGCGAGGTGGCGGTTCGGGCGGCGGGCGACGTCGAAGCGGTCCGGGTCGGGAAATTGGTCGGGGTCGCGGTTGGCCGCGCCGATGCACAAGGTCAGGTAGGTGCCGGCGGGGATCGCAACGCCGCGGATCTCGGTGTCGCGCGTGGCGCGCCGATTGCCGAACTGGTTTGAGCTCTCGTAGCGGAGCATCTCCTCGACCGCGGAGGGAACAAGGCCGGGATCATCGAGAAGCCGGGCGCGCTCGCCCGGGAAGCGCATCAGCAGTTCGAGGCCGTTGCCGATCAGGTTGGTCGTCGTCTCGTGCCCGGCATTGAGCAGGAAGATGCAATTGTGCAGGAGTTCGTGCTCGCTGAGGCGTTCGCCATCCGCCTCGCCCACAATGAGGCGAGTGAGGATGTCGGTCGCAGGGTCGCCCGGGTGGCGGCGGCGGTCAGCGACGAGGACGCGCAGATACTCGAGAAACTCCGTCACCGCCCGGTTGCCGCGCGCGAGCTGCTCCTCGCTGAGGGTGGGCTCGAGCGCGCCGAGGATGGCAAGCGACCAGCCGCGCAGCGGCCCCCGCTCATCGCGCGGCACGCCGAGCAGGTTGCCGATCACTTCGACTGGGATCAGCGCCGCGAAGTCCTCGATCAGATCGGCCTCGCCACGATCCGTCATCGCATCGAGCAAAGCGTCGACCAAGCGGATCAGATCGGGCTCCATGGCGGCGATCGCGCGCGGGGTGAGCGCGCCAGCGATCAGCCTCCGCACGCGGGTGTGCAGAGGGGGGTCGTTGAAGACGAGGCTCGTCGTGTGATGCGCGTAGAGGGGGGTGTCGCCGAACTTGGGGCGGAACTCGCGCGTCTTATCGGACGAGAAGGTCTCGGGGTCGCGATAAATACGGTCGAGATCGGCCCAGGCGGTGAGGAACACCCCGCCGTCGGGCAAGCGGTGCACCGGGGAGAGACGACGGAGCGCGGCGTAGGTGGGATAGGGGTCGTCGTAGAAGCTCTGCGGCAGGGAGCGGAGGTCGAACGCCTGGACGATCGCGCGCTCCTCCGTCGCGTCTGCGAGCATGTTTCCTCCCTCCCCGGTGTTGGTGCGAGTGTGACGCGGGGCGGAGGCTGGGGCAACGGGGGCGGCTCACACCGCAGGGTCGGCGGCGGGGCGGCGGCGCGGCTTCGGCTTGGCCGTCGCGGGCGGAGGGGTTTTGTTTCGATAGCGGCACCAGCGCGCAGCTGGGCAGCGCCAGCATTCGGGTGTGCGCGCCTTGCACACATAGCGGCCGTGCAGGATCAGCCAGTGGTGCGCGTCGCGCAGATGCTCGCGGGGCAGGCGCTTGACGAGCTCCTCCTCGACTGCGCGCGGGGTCTTGCCAGGCGCAAGCCCGGTGCGGTTGCCGAGACGAAAGATGTGGGTGTCGACCGCCATTTCGGGCTGACCGAAAGCGACGTTCAGCACGACGTTCGCGGTCTTGCGCCCCACCCCCGGCAGAGCTTCGAGCGCGGCGCGATCCGCGGGCACCTCGCCGCCGTGGCGTTCGACGAGCAAGCGGGAGAGTTCCGCCACGTTCCGCGCCTTCGCCTGCCACAGGCCGATGGAGCGGATGTAGGGCGCGATGCCCTCAGCCCCGAGGGCAGCCATCGCGCGTGCGTCCGGGGCGCGGGCGAAGAGAGCGCGGGTTGCCTTGTTCACCGCCGCATCGGTGGTTTGGGCCGAGAGCACGACGGCGACCAGCAGTTGGAACGGGGTGGCGTATTCGAGTTCGGAACGCGGGTTCGGATACGCCGCCGCCAGCGCCTCGAGAAAGGCGCGGACATGCGCAAGCGGCATGGGGCGCGCTGCGGCAGCGGCGGGTTTCGGGCGGGTTTTGCGCGGTTTCGCTTGCGCCATCGCAGGCGTGATGCGATGCCTCGCCGCGCGGCGCAAGGCAGGGGCTTTTCCCGGTCCGTGGATCGGTCTAGCCTTTGGTCAACGATGGCGGTGGGGAGAGAGCAGCCGGTCTTTGCGGCCACGCTGGTCACACAGCGTAGCCTCGACCGACGGGGCCTGATGGCGGTTGCCGTGGTGCTGATCGCGGCCGGGGCTGCCGTCGGGGGCTTGTTCCTGGCCATGGGCGCGTGGCCGGTGGTCGGGTTCGTTGGGGTCGAGGTCGGACTCGCCATCGCTTTTTTGCTCGGCCACCATGGTTTGGCGCGGGTGGTGGAAGAGGTTGCATTGGACGGGAAGGTACTTCGGGTTCGCCGCCGCAAGGGACTGGCGGCGGAAGAGGCCTGGGAGTTCCCGCCGGGCTGGCTGCGCGTGACGGTCAAGCCGCCTGGGCCGCGCGGGGCGGGGGGTGTGGTGCTGTCAAGTCACGGACGGCAGCTGGTGGTGGGCAGTGGCCTGACCGAGGACGAACGCGAGCGTTTCGTAGCCGCCCTACGCGAGGCCTTGCGGCTTTGGCGGTCGCCTGACTTCAGCGTCGTCAACTGAGAGCGCGTCAGCGTCGTCAGCTGGGAGCGCGTGAGAGAGAGTGTGTGTGTTTGTGTGACGGAGAGGGGGGGCGCCCTTCTGGCGCCGAGTGACCAGGTCTGATCGGCGGTGTCGTGCCGGCCGATCGGACGTCAGGTGGCGGTCGGATCCGTCGGGGCGAGCGACTTGATCAGCTCAAACACGCGTTTGCGGACTGCCGGATCGGTGATGCGGTAATAGGCGCGGACCAGTTCGAGGGTCTCGCGCCGGTTCAGCGTATCGTCGTCGAACCCCTCCTGGGCCTCAGCGAAGCCCGCCGCACGACGCACCGCCGGCCCGCCATATTCCCGCGCGAGCGGCTCGGGCATGTCGTCGAAGAAGAAGCTGATCGGCACGTCGAGCACGCGGGCGAGGTCGAACAGGCGCGACGCACCCACCCGGTTCACCCCACGCTCGTACTTCTGGATCTGCTGGAAGGTCAGCCCGAGGGCCTCTCCCAGCCGCTCCTGGCTCATGCCGAGGAGTGTGCGACGGAGCCGGATGCGGCTGCCAACATGGACGTCGATCGGGCTCGGTTTGCTTTCGCGCTCGCCCTTCTCCGCAGGATCGTCACCCATCGTCCAATCCCCCTCTAAGCCTGCGCCACTCCGGGATGCGTCCTGCATCGGCCAAGCTCCCCCTTGGTTGTGTGACGGGCCCCATACTCGCCCGCTCAAAAATGTAACGGACACAACCATGACGCGTCAACGTCATGCAACTGTATGGGAGAAGTCTCAAAGATCAGACAACCCTCGCGGATCGTTGCAGAACCCCTTCGCAACGACTCCGACAGCGAGACAAAGCACGGCAACGGCGGCGGGCAAAACAAGCCCCAGACGTGCGAACGGCGTGCGCTCCCCGGCGGCCGGCAGCGGCGCCGCGATCACCCCCGTCCGGTTGAGACCGAGCCGCGCCACCGTCCGACCGCGCGAGTCGAACACCGCCGAGACCCCCGTGTTCGCCGCCCGCACCAAGGGCAGCCCCTCCTCCACCGCCCGCATCCGGGCAGCGGCGAGGTGCTGGTAGGGGCCGGAAGAGACCCCGAACCATGCATCGTTGGTGAGGTTGAGCAGCCAAGCGGGCCGAACGCCCCGCTCCGTCACCCGCCCCGGAAAGATCACCTCGTAGCAGATCAGCGGGCTTGCCGGCGGAACGCCGAACCCCTCCGGCAGGCGCAGGGTCGCCGGGCCGGGTCCAGCCGAGAAATCGATGTTGCCCGGCACCACGGTCTCGATGGGCAGGATCGAGCGCAGCGGCACGTACTCGCCGAACGGAACGAGGTGGTGCTTGTCGTAGAGCCCGAGCAGGGCGCCGTCGGGAGCGATCGCGACCAGGCTGTTCCAAATCCGCAATGGCGGCCCCTCTGCCGCCGCCGACCGCTCAAGCCGCACCGTACCCGCGATCAGCACCGCCCCCTCGCGGAGAACGCTGCCAGCGAAAACACGCGCTGTCTCGTCGCTGTCGAGGAAATAGGGGCTCGCTGTCTCCGGCCAGACCACCACGACAGGTCCCGCGTCCTCAGCCGGCTCGAGCGCAGCGGCAGTCAGTTGCAGATAGCGACGGAAGTGCGCGGCCCGCAGCTCGTCGCGCCACTTGTGCGCCTGCACGATGTTGCCCTGCACGATACGGATCGCGACAGGGCCCGCTGGCGGCTCCTCCGGCCAGAGCCGAAGAAGCCCCACCACCACCCCGGCAGCGATCAGCCCGCCACCACCGGCAAGCGCTGACGGGCGCGGCAGCAGCGGCATGCAGGCGAGAATCACGGTCAGTGCCGACAAGCCGTGCGTGCCAATCCAGGCCGCGCCTTGCACGGGAAACGCCCCAAAAGCCCACACCGTGCCGAGCAGGTTCCACGGAAAGCCCGTAAGCACCACCCCGCGCGCGAGTTCGCCCCCTGTCCAAAGCCCAGCAAGCGCGAGCACGCGCGGCCAGCCCTCAGGGAACAAGCGGCAGGCGACGAGCGCAGGGCCGGCGATAAACAGGGCGAGAAGGGCCGAGATCGCCGGCACAGCGAGCGGAACGAGCCAGGCGAAGCGCTCGGCCTCCGTCAGCAGCGCGTTCGAGATCCAGTAAAGACCGGCGACGAAGTGCCCGAAGCCCCAGGCCCAAGCTGTCAGGAATGCCCCGCCAGACGTCGGTCGCGACCCGACCAGCACGACCAGGGCAGGGAACGCGACCAACAGAAGGGGAACGAGATGCAGCGGCGGCAGGGCAGCTGCGGCAAGCGCACCCGCCGCCGCCGCCGTGACCGGCGCCCGCCACCCGCGCCGCGTGGCGAGGTGCACAAGGAGGCGCGCCCAGGGCGCCGCGCGCACGCCCGTCACCGCCCGCTCGCGGCTCAGCCGTCGAGCCCGAACAGGGCGTAGAGACGGCTCGACGCCGGCCAGGCTTCGATCACCGCCGAGCGGTAGGCGATCGCTCCCCAGACCGCCCCGCCGAGCACGGCGAGCGACAGCACCCAAGCGAGCAGAAGCGTGGCTGATCCGCGCGGCTCGGCTGCAGCCGCTTCGCCGCCGCGCGCCAGAGGCTCCGCCTGCGGGCGGGCGCGATCGGCGACCCCCGGCACAGGCGCGGCCGCAGACGGGGCAAGCTCGGGCACGGCCTCCGCCACTGCCTCGCCGCGTGCCCCGGCCGTCGGCTCCTCGCCGGAGTCGCGCACGCGCGGGCCGGGCGGTTCGGGCCAGGGCGGGGGCGCCTCCCCCTCCGCCCGCGCGAGCCAAACATGGCCGCAGCGCACGCAGCGCACCTTCTTGCCGGCGGGGCCCAGCACCTCGGCCGACACCTCATAGCGGGCAGCACAATTTGGGCAGACGATGCGCGGCATCGGGCGCGATCCTCGGTTCCCCGCCCCGTGTCTCGCCGAACCGCGCGCGTGGCGCAAGGGAGAACGCTTGCCGGGCCTGTCGCTGCATGCCAGCGTCCGCTGCCCGTGTCCCGATGCCTGGTCTCCGCCACCAAGCCCTCCGCCGCGCGCTCCGCCTCGCCGGCGCAACCCTCGCCGCCGCCGGGCTGCTTTGGGTCGGAGGGTTCGGGCTGTTCCTGGCCTCCCTGCCGCCCCAGCCCGGCGATCCGCCGCGCGGGGCCGGCATCGTGGTGCTGACAGGCGGCGCGGGGAGGGTCGACGAAGGGCTGAGGCTGCTCGAGGCGGACCCCTCGGCGCGGCTGCTCGTCTCCGGCGTGCACCACACCACCGCCTACGCCGATCTCGTGCGCGGCGAGGGGCGCGCCAGCGAAACGCTTGCCGGGCGCGTGACACTCGGCCGTTCTGCCCGCAGCACGCGCGGCAATGCGGAGGAGACGGCCGCCTGGGCGCGAACGCAGGGGATCGACACCCTCATCGTCGTCACCTCTTCCTACCACATGCCGCGCGCTCTGCTTCTGCTCCGCCGCGCCCTGCCCGAGGCCAGTCTGCTGCCGCACCCCGTCACGCCCCGCGCTTGGCGCGAGCCCGGGGGCCGCCTGTCGCCCGCCTCCCTGCGTCTGGCCGCCCAGGAGTACATGAAGTGGCTCGCTGCGCTGGCGGGGGTGACGGAGGACCCCTTCGCCCCTACCCCCCAGGCCGAACCGCGCACAGCGGCCAGGACCGCGCCGTGACCGCCCTGCGCTCCGCCCTCTTCAATGCGGCGTTCTTCGCGTTCACGGCGATCGCCGGGATCGTCTGCCTGCCGCTGCTTCTGGTGCTTGATCGCGGCGGGGTGCTGCACATGGTCGCCTGGTGGGCTGGGCGGGTGCTTGCCTTGCTTCGCCTGATTGCCGGCATTCGCGTGCGCGTGCTGGGGGCGGAGCACCTGCCGCGCGAAGGGGCTGCGCTGATCGCGGCCAAGCATCAATCCGCTTTCGACACCATCGTCTGGCTCTCGCTTCTGCCCGCTGCCGCCTATGTGTTGAAACGCGAGCTTCTCGCGATCCCGGTCTATGGCTGGTGGGCAGCGGCGGCGGGCATGATCCCGGTCGACCGCTCGGCCGGCGCCTCGGCGCTGCTCGGCTTGCTGCGCGGCGCGCAGCGTGCCGCCGCGGAGGGGCGCCAGATCGTCATCTTCCCTGAAGGCACCCGTGTGGCACCCGGCGAACGGCGCCGCTACCAGCCCGGCGTGGTCGCGCTCTACGAGCGTCTCTCTCTGCCGGTGATCCCGGTGGCGACCGATTCGGGTCGGTTGTGGGGACGGCGCGCCTTCCGCAAGCACGCTGGCACGATCACTCTCTCCGTCCTGCCGCCGATTCCGCCCGGGCTCTCGCGCGCTGAATTCCTGCACAGGCTCGAAAGCGCGATCGAGACCGAGACACAGCGGCTTCTGGACAGGGGCAGCGCGGGCAGGAACTCTTCGCCCTAACTCTGGGGAGGAGGCCGACGCGATGCATCCAGCGAACGACGATCCGGCACTGGCGCGGCGTCCGGCGAACTGGCGCCCGCTCACCCCGCTTCATTTCCTCGACCGCGCTGCCCTGGTGTTCCCCGACCACACCGCCATCGTGCACGGGGCCGCGCGACTCTCCTACCGCGAGTTCCGGAACCGTTCGGTGCGGCTTGCGCATGCGCTCTGTCGCTTAGGCGTGCGTCGCGGCGACGCGGTGGCCGCGCTCTTGCCCAACGTGCCAGCGATGCTGGAGGCGCATTTCGGCGTGCCGATGAGCGGGGGCGTGCTGGCGGCGATCAACACCCGGCTTGATGCCGGAACGATCGCCTACATTCTCGACCATGCCGAGGCGAAGGTGTTCATCGTCGAGCGCGAATACGCCGCCCTTGCTCGCGCCGCTTTGGCCCAGGCTGCGGTACGGCCGGCAGTCCTGGAGGTGGCGGACGCCACCACGCCGACCACACACCGGAACGAGACTCTGGGCGGCACGGACTACGAGGACGCTCTCGCCAACGCCGACCCGGGCTTTGCGTGGCTTTGGCCCGAGGACGAGTGGGATGCGATCGCGCTCAACTACACCTCGGGCACGACGGGGCGGCCGAAGGGCGTGCTTTACCACCACCGCGGCGCCCATCTGCTCGCCATCGGCAACGTGCTCGCCGCACAGATGCCGCGCCACCCGGTCTATCTCTGGACCCTGCCGATGTTCCACTGCAACGGCTGGTGCTTTCCCTGGACCATCACGGCTCTGGCCGGCACGCATATATGCCTGCGCGCCGTGCGTGGGCCCGAGCTCTGGCAGCTGATGAGCGCGGAAGGGGTGAGCCACCTGTGCGGCGCGCCGATCGTGATGAAGACGATTTTGGAGACGCCCGACTCCGACCGCCGCCCGCTTTCACGGCCTGTCACCTTCCTGGTCGCCGCCGCCCCTCCGCCCGAGGCCGTGCTGCGCGCGATGCGCGAAGCAGGGTTCGGCGTGGTGCACGTCTACGGCTTGACCGAGGTCTACGGGCCTGCGGTGGTGAACGAGTGGCACGAGGCGTGGAACACTCTGCCGATGGCGGAGCAGGCGCGGCTGATGGCGCGCCAAGGGGTGCGCTACCTCGCGCTGGAGGAGCTCGCTGTGCTGGATCCCGAGACGATGCAGCCCGTGCCGGCGGACGGGTCGACCCTCGGCGAGGTGATGATGCGCGGCAACGTGGTGATGAAGGGGTATCTCAAAGACGAAGAGGCGACGGAGAAGGCCTTCGCGGGGGGCTGGTTCCATACTGGCGACCTCGCCGTCGTCCACCCCGACGGCTACGTGCAGCTGAAGGACCGGGCGAAGGACATCATTATCTCAGGCGGCGAAAACATCTCCTCGATCGAGGTGGAAGACGTGCTCTACGCCCACCCGGCGGTGGCGGCGGTGGCGGTGGTGGCAAAACCGGATGAGAAGTGGGGCGAGACCCCGCTTGCCTTCGTCGAGCTCAAGCCCGGCAAGGAGGCGACGGCGGAGGAGCTGATTGCCTTCGCGCGCCAGAGGCTCGCGCATTACAAGGCGCCGCGGCAGGTGGTGTTTATCGAGATCCCGAAAACCTCGACGGGGAAGATCCAGAAGCACCTGTTGCGGGCACTGGCATTGGAGTTGTAATGAGGACACCTCCGGAATCTCTGACGCTTGGCGTGCATAGGGCGATGGATGGCCGTTGGAGCGTGCCGATCGCGCGGGACAGCACTGTCCCGCCGGCCCTGGCGTGCTGGTTGCGGCTTCTCGGTCCGGCTTTCGCGTCAGGC
>CALBEG010000036.1 GCA_937927455.1 uncultured Elioraea sp.
TGCGGCACGGATGAGGAGAGGGCAAGGGATGCGAGCGGTCGGGCTCATGGCCCTGTTGGTCGGGGGCCCGTTGCTGGCAGGGTGTGCTGGCTTCGCCGGGTCAGGCGAGGGGGTCGGCGGTTTCGGCGCCTCCTCCCGCCCTGCTGTTGCGCTCGATGGCTACACTGGCCGCCGTCTGGTCGGGCTTGAGGATGGAGTTTCGCCGTTGGTGGCGGACGATGCGGTGGACTGGCCGCGCCTCAGTCTGGACCGGCGGCCACTCATGGAGACTGAGGAGGAACGTGCAGCGCGTGAGCGGCGCGAGCGCCTGCCGCGAGCCTCATCCACCCGCCCTGGAGCCGAGACCATCACGGGGCAGGATCCGGCTGACCTGCAGGCGCGCGTGCCGCCGCGCGCTCTTGCCCCGCCCCCAGTGGACCGACGTGGACAAGCGATCCCCGGGACAGACCCGGGCACTGTGACAACAGGGGGGACTGGCCGAATCGGCAGCTTCGGCGGGCCGGCAGGCAGCGGCACCACGCTGCAGGAGGGCGGCACGATGACCCTCATGGGGGCGGACGGGCGCATTCGCACCGTGCCGGCGCCGCGATGAAAATCCTGTATTTCGCGTGGCTTCGCGAGAAGGCCGGGACGGCGGAGGAGGAGGTCGCGCCGCCCGCGGGCGTGCGCACGGTGGGCGATCTCATCGCTTGGCTCTCCGCCCGCTCTCCTGGACACGCTGCGGCCTTCGCCGACCTCGGAACTGTCCGCTGCGCGGTGAACCAGGATTTCGCCGGGCCGGAGACCCCCGTCTCCGCTGGTGACGAGGTCGCGTTCTTCCCGCCGGTGACGGGCGGTTGACGGGTTAGAGGGCAGGAGAGGCCATGGCACGGGTGGTCGTGCAGGAAGCGCCGTTCGACACCGCGGCCGAGCTTGCCCGGCTGACGGGGGGCCGGACGGATGTGGGCGGGATTGGCCTGTTCCTTGGGGTCGTCCGCGATACGGCGGGAGGGCGGCCGATCACGGCGATGACGTTGGAGCACTATCCCGGAATGACGGAACGGGCGCTGTCTGCGATCGCGGCCGAGGCCGAGACACGCTGGCCGCTTCTCGGCTGCACGCTGATCCATCGCGTTGGTCGGCTCGTTCCCGGCGAGGCCATCGTGCTCGTTGCCACCGCTTCGGCGCACCGTGCGGCGGCCCTCGACTCCTGCGCCTTTCTGATCGACTGGCTGAAGACCAAGGCGCCGTTCTGGAAGCGCGAGGAGTTCCGAGATGGTGGCTCCGCCTGGGTCGCCGCCCGCGCCGAGGATGACGCGGCGGCGGCGCGCTGGCTGGCGCCGCGGCGGGCGGCGGCGGAGTAGGGAACGAACGGACGAAACGCCCGTGCGGGGTGGCCCGCACGGACGTTCCTACTCCCATCGCCCAGATCCGGGCTGGCTCAAGCCTGCGCTGTCTTGCGCGGCTGATACTCAGACCACAGCGCGGCGGCGGCGGAGATCGCCATCAGCGCGCCGGCCGCCACGTGGGCCCACATCGCCGCCGTCTGGGCGGAGAAGGCGAGCAACCACGGCGCGACGATCGACCACACACCGGCCACCAGCGCCACCCAGGAGGCGGCGAAGGCGAACCAGGCGAGGGCGGCCACCCCGCTCAAGGCCATCACCGCACCGCTGCCCCAGGCAGTCCAGGCCGATACGGTGTCGCTAGTGAACCCGAACAGCCAGGGCGTGATCGCGAGGGCCAGACCGACGAGGATCTGGCCGCCAAACAGGGCTTTCCTCCAGTCCGTCATGGCATGTGTCTCCTTCGTCTCGTTCGCCACCCCGCCCGCGGGCAAGGGCGCCCAAGGACGGGGCGCAACCATTTGAGATCCTGGGAAATCCCTATCCTGCTTTCAAGACGGGCGGGCCGGGGGCGAAAGTCAGTCGCGATAGCCGCGGAAACCCTCCAGGCGCCACAGCGTGTAGCGGAGCGCGGCGTCACGGTGAGTGGGAACGACGAGACGGGCGAGGCGGTCGGCCTGTTCGAAGCGGGAAAGCAGGTCGGCCGGGTCCTCGCGTCGCGTCACATAGAGGAAGGGGCCGCGATCCTCGGGCCTCAGCGGTGCCGTCTGCTCGAAACTGTTGCGCGCGACCCCGTCCGGTTCCCACATCCGTGCGTCGAACGGGTGCGGGCGGATGTAATAGATCAAGCTCGCCATATCTCGGCGCTGGTCGAACAGAAACCGTGCGCCAGGGTGGGTCGCCGCCTCGCGCGCGATCGCTTGGCCGAGCACGTCGTAGCCACGTTGGCGCATCCAGGGGTCGTATCGGCGGGGAAGATCGTGCCCCATGGCGACGAGAGCGGGGGGCCCGGCAAAGATCAGGAGAGCGGCCGCGACGTGCAGCACGACCGAGGCGCGCAGCAGAAGGATGCGGGCTCGTGCGACCGCCCAGGCCGAGACAAGGATTGTCCCGGCGGCGTAGATCGGCGCCGCCCAGTTCGCGTTCGCCCGCGAGAGGAAGGATTGGCCCAGCATCAGAGCGCCCAAGGGCACGACGAACAGAGCCAGGAGGTGGGTGCGCGGATCGCGCCAGGTGTCGCGGCGGGAGAGGATCAAAAGCAGCAGGCCGAAGGTGAGGGGGCCGAACACGCCGAACTGGGCAGCGGAGAACTCCGCCGCCTCCAGAGGGTTGAACGAGGCGCCACGGGCGAGGTTGGTGTTCTCGCCGACGTGGCGCACGGTGGCGAAACCATGCACCGCGTTCCAAACGAGGTTCGGGGAGAGGACGAGGAGGGCGAGGCCGAGGGCGAGCCAAGGCCCACCCCCCCGTAGCGGCGGCCTCGGCCCGCGCGCCAGCAGCCACCAAAGGGTGAGGGACAGCAGGAAACCCGCCATCGTGTACTTGGCGAGGAGCCCCACCCCCACAGCGAGGCCGAGGACTGCCCACCACACCAGGGAGGAGCCCTCGCGCAGGCGCACGAGGGCGTACAGGCCCGCTGCCCAGGCCGGCAGCAGAAGAGCGTCCGTGGAGGCGATGGCGGAGGAGACAGAGACGCCAGGGAGCGTGGCATACAGAACCGCCGTCCAGACGCCGACGCGGGGGTCGAACAGGTGCCTCGCGGTGGCGGCAAGGATCAGCGCGGTCGCCGCGTGGGCCAGGGGAGAGAAGAGGCGGATGCAGCCCTCGGAGTTGCCGCACACGGCGGTGAAGGCGGCGATGGTCCAGGCGATCAGAGGGGGCTTGGAGTAGTAGCCGCCGGAGATGGTTTGCGCCCAAATCCAATACTGCGCCTCATCGGCGTAGAGGTTTGGCTCGTTCAGCCCAAGCCAGAGCAGGCGGGCGAGGGTGATGACGAGGACGGCGAGGAGGGCGGGCACGGAACGTGTGTGGCAGAGCGCGCGGGGGTCGCCAACGGCGCCGGCACGTCAACGCGCCGCGTCGTTCGCCCGGCCCACCCTCCAATGAACGGGTCGCGTCGACCCCCTCACCGGCCCGATCAGCCAGCGCGCGTCGTGTCGAGGGGAGGCGCGGCGTTCCGCCAGGGTCGCCGTCCCGGCGCGGTCAGGCCGCGAGACGCTCCACCTCATCGGGCGGCAGCCGCACCAGCCGCTCGTAATCCTGAAGCAGGGTCTCGGTGATTCGGCCTGGGGTAAAGCGGTGGCCGTCGATCTCTGCCACAGGTGTCACCTCGGCCGCGGTGCCGGTGAGGAACACCTCGCTTGCCTTGGCGAGCTCCTCTGGCTGGATCGCGCGCTCCACCACCGTCATCTGCCGCTTGCGCGCAAGCGCCATCACCGTGCGGCGGGTGATGCCGTCGAGGAAGCAATCGGGGGTCGGCGTGTGCAGCGCGCCGTCGATGACGAGGAAGATGTTGGCCCCCGTCGCTTCCGCGATCTGGCCCCGCCAATCGAGCATGAGCGCGTCGTTGTAGCCCTTCGCTTCCGCTTCGTGCTTGTTGAGGGTGGCGATCATGTACAGCCCGGCCGCTTTGGCTGCGGTGGGGGCGGTTTGCGGATGGGGGCGACGCCAAGCGCCGGTGAGGAGCCTGATGCCCTTCATGCGGTCGTCGCCGAAATAGGCTCCCCACGACCAGACGGCAATGGCGAGGTGGATGGTGTTCTTCTGCCCCGACACTCCCATCATCTCTGAGCCGCGCCAGGCGATGGGGCGGACATAGGCGTCGGCAAGCCCGGAGGCGGCGAGGGTGGCTTTGGTCGCCTCGTCGATCTGCTCGACTGTCCAGGGCAGGGCCATGTCCATGAGGCGAGCAGACTCGATCAGCCGCTGGCTATGTTCGCGCAGCTTGAAGACGTGGCCGTTGTAGGCGCGCTCTCCCTCGAACACGGCGGAGGCGTAGTGCAGCCCGTGGCTGAGCACGTGCAGCTTGACCTCGCGCCACGGCCTCAGCACGCCATCGTACCAGATGAGCCCGTCGCGATCGTCATAGGGGACAAGAGCCATGGCGGCGGTTCCTCGCAACGTTATTGCGTGACAGTCGCGTCATGCGCAACGCCTTGGCACGCTAGGCGGCACGGCTTGATATGTCAACGACACTGACGTATCCCCACACAGGACCCAGAGGAGACGAATCCGCATGGACGGGCGGGGTACGGCGGGGCTTCTCTACCTGCGCGAGGAGGAGATCCGCCTCGCCATGGAGCTCCTGTTCTACGGCTACCGGGACTTCACGGCTGGCCCCGATGCGATCCTGGCCGAACTCGGCATGGGGAGAGCGCATCACCGCGTTCTCTATTTCGTCGGCCGGCATCCCGGCATCACGGTTTCCGAACTGCTCGCCATCCTGCGTATCACCAAGCAGTCGCTTGGGCGGGTGCTGCAGCCGCTGATCGCGGGGGGCTACGTGGTGCAGTCGCGCGGCCGGTCCGATCGCCGCCAGCGCCTGCTCTCGCTCACCTCGGCCGGCGAGGCGCTGGAGCGACGGCTGTTCGAGAGCCAACGCGCCCTGTTGGCGCGTGCCTTCCGCGACGCCGGCGGCCCGGCGGTGGAGGGGTTCCGCAAGGTGATGCTGGGCCTTCTTGGCGCGGAGGCGCGGGCGCGGGTCGGGCTTCGCGTTTCCGTCGCGGGCGCGCCCGTGGCCGGCAAGGTCGCCTGAGGGGGAGCGGCCGCGAGGCCTGGCGCCGCCGATGCGAGACGTCGTGCCGTCTCCCGATGCCCCGCACATCCTTGTGGTGGACGACGATCCGCGGCTGCGGGACCTTTTGCGCCGCTTCCTGCTGGGGGAAGGGTTCCGGGTCACGGTCGCCTCAGATGCCGCTGAGGCGCGGGCGAAACTGTCGGGGCTTGCCTTCGACCTCATCGTGCTCGACGTGATGATGCCGGGGGAGAACGGCTTCGACCTCACCGAATGGGTCGCCCGCACGCACGACATTCCCGTGGTGCTGCTCACCGCGCGCGGCGCGCCGGAGGACCGGATCGCCGGCTTCGAGCACGGGGCGGAGGATTATCTCGCCAAGCCGTTCGAGCCCCGCGAACTCGCCTTGCGCATCCGCGCCATCCTGCGCCGCCGGACGGCGCGCTCCGCCGCGGCGGATGCGCCCGTCATCCTCGGCGATGCGGTGTTCGATCCCGCGCGCGGCACGCTCACCCGCGGGGAGGAGACCATCCGCCTCACCGGGGGCGAGGCCGCGCTTCTCGCCGCCCTCGCCCGCCGCGCCGGGGAGATCCTCACCCGCGAGGAGCTCGCCGCCGCTCTCGGCCAAGAGGAGGCCGGCGAGCGCGCCATCGACGTGCAGGTGACGCGGCTTCGCCGCAAGATCGAGCCCGATCCGCGCGAGCCCATGTTCCTGCAGACGGTGCGCGGAAGGGGCTACGTGCTGAGGCCGTCGTGACGGCGCTGAAACGCGTCCTGCCGCGCTCGCTGTTCGGGCGCAGCGTTCTCATCATCGTCACGCCGCTCGTCGTGCTGCAGGCCGTTGCCCTGCAGATGTTCTACGGCACGCACTGGGAGGTGGTGTCGCGCCGGCTCGCGCATGCCGTGGCGGGAGACGTTTCCCTCGCCGCTGCCATGATTGAGCAATCGAAGAGGGAAGAGGATCGCGACTGGCTGGTCCGGCAATTCCTCCATCGCACCGATCTCGCGCTGCGCTTCGCGGAGGGCGAGACACTGCCAAGCTTTCCGCGCGACGTGCTCGAGGGGCCGACGGAGGCGGAGCTGCGCGCCGCCCTCGCTGAACGCCTCGGTCTGCCGTTCCGCATCGACTGGTCAAGCCGCACCGATCGCGAGGTGCACATCCAGGTGCAGCTGCCGGAGGGGGTTCTGCATGTCGAGGCGCCGGCGAAACGGCTCTTCACCGGAACGGTCACCGTGTTCGTCATCTGGCTGATCGGTTCGGCGACGCTCCTGTTCGCGATTGCCGTCCTGTTCATGCGCAACCAGGTGAAACCCCTGCGCCGCCTGGCCGCCGCCGCCGAAGCCTTCGGCAAGGGGGCGGAACCGGGCCCGATCAAGCCTGAGGGAGCAACGGAGGTGCGCCAAGCTGCGGCCGCCTTCAACCGCATGCAGGAGCGAATCCGACGCTTCCTCGCCCAGCGCACCGAGATGCTGGCCGGGGTGAGCCACGATCTGCGCACGCCGCTCACCCGCATGCGGCTCGCTCTTGCCGTGCTCGCCCGCCGCAACCCCGAGGAGGCGGAGGACCTTGCCGCTCTCGAGCAGGATGTGGCCGAGATGGAGCGGATGATCGAGGGCTACCTCGCCTTCGCGCGCGGCGAGGCGGCGGAGCAGGCGCAGCCGACCGACATCGTTGCCCTCCTGCGCGAGGCGGCGGAGAAGGGGCGCAGTGCCGGTGCCGCGGTTGAGGTGACGGCGGTGGGACCCATCGTGCTCCCTCTGCGGGCGGATTCCATGCGCCGCTGCCTGACCAACCTGATCGACAACGCGCGTCGTCACGCCCACAGCGTGTGGCTGGCGGCCAGGCGGGTGGCGCGGCCCGGCGGCGGGGCGGTGGAGATCACCGTCGATGACGATGGGCCCGGCATCCCGCCAGACCGACGCGAAGACGTGTTTCGCCCCTTCGTCCGCCTCGGCGAAGGCTCGGGCGGGGGCCACACGGGGCTCGGGCTCACCATCGCGCGCGACATCGTGCGCGCGCACGGCGGCGAGATCCTGCTCGAGGACAGCCCTCACGGCGGGCTCAGGGCGCGGATCAGGCTTCCCGCCTGACCCCGCATGCCTAGCCCAGATCGCGCGCAGGGCGCCCGCAGACGCGCTTGCGTGCCGAAAGCAAGGCGAGGCCGGTCCTCAGCCCTTCGCCTTCTCCATCATCGCCTTCACTTCCTCGAGCGCTTCGGCAATGCGCTTGTTCAGCACGTTCATTGCCTCGCCGGACATCTTCTGGATCATGTCCTGAAGCTCGCGGATGTTTTGCACGGCCTTCTCATAGCTCGCCTTCATCAACTCGGCCTGCTTGGCGGCCTTCGCCTGTGGCGCCTCGGCGGCGGCAAGCGTCTTCATCGCCTCCGTGAGGTCGGCGAGCGTGGACTGCATGATCTCCATGTTGCGCTTGGCAACCGCCTGCATGCCCTCCAAGGCCAGCTTGTTCGCGGTGGAGAGGCTCTCGATGTTCTTCCGTTGCGCGGCGACGAGGGCCTCGACGTCGACCTGCGGCAGTCTGAACTCGGCCATCATCTTGGTGAAGTCCATGTCGAACACGCTCTCGTGCTTTTTGGTCATCGGAGCTGTCTCCTCGTGTGGCGGGTCATCTCGGCTGGTCGGATCGCGCGCGCGACCGGCTGCCGCGCCGGTCCTAGCGGGAGCGGAACGGCCCGTCAAATGTTCTTGTGCACCGCAGCAAGCGCGCGGATGGAGCGGGCGCGCGCCCTAAAGCCCGCTTGGTTCCGATGCCGCGCCGAGGGGAGCACGCGGCACCTCCGGCGAGGGGGGAGGGGAGAAGGCACGCCCGCCGAGCCACGGTTCGACCGTCTCGGCCAAACTCTCGGCCCTGGTCAATCCCTTGTCCAGCGCCGCCATGGTGGGCGCGAGGTCCGGTGTGTCGTCCGTTTCCCAGGCGCGGAAGGCCGAAAGCCAGACGGCAAGCAGGGCGTGCGCGCGCAAAAGACCCGCGGGTCCTGAGGAGGAGACGCCGGCCGCCTCCAGCATCCAGCGCATGGAGAGGACGGTCTGCGGAAGGTGGGCGGCGGCGAGCAGTGGATCCCGCCGCATGGCCCGCCAAACCTCGAGCACGCCCCCGCGGTGCGGGGCAAGCGCGTCGAAGCGTCGCATGAGGATGTCGAACAGCCGATCCTTGACCGTGTCCGCCTCGTTCAGCGGGGGCGTGCCGGCGAGCACGGTGGCGTCGATCACCATGCCGAAGCGGTCCAAGACGTCGGAGCGGTCACGGAAGCGCGGCCGGAGCGCGGCGAGCGTTGTCTCCGCCTCGCGCGCGACCTCGGCGAGCGTGGTGTTGGCCCAGCCCTCGCGTGCGGCGACCCGCAGCAGGGCGGCGGTGACGTCCCGGTCGAAAGCGTCGATCGCATCCATGGCGCTCACATAGCCCCGCCCGCGTCAGCCCGCCAGTTCGCGCGAGCGTCGTGCGGCGGCGTCGATTGCCTCCGCCACCAGCTCCGGCCAGCCATGCTCCGCCATCAGCACCGCAAGCGCCGCTGCGGTGGTGCCGCCCGGGCTGGTCACGGCCTTGCGCAGCGCGGCGGCATCCTCGCCCGAAGCAGCAAGCAGGGCGCCTGCGCCGGCCACCGTCTCGCGCGCGACGAGCCGGGCGAGATCGGGCGGCAGGCCCTGGGCGCGGGCAGCAGCTTCCATCAGTTCGGCGAGCAAAAAGACATAGGCCGGGCCGGAACCGGACACTGCGGTCACAGCGTCCATGAGCCCCTCGTCCTCGACCCAGCCGACAGTGCCGATGGCGCGCAAGAGCGCATCGCAGAGCGCCTTGTCGGCGTCCTTCACGCCAGGACCAGCGCAGGCGATGGTGACGCCGCGGCGAATTGCGGCCGGCAGGTTCGGCATCGCCCTCACCACCGCCGATTCCTCGCCGAGGAGGGCCCGCATGCGAGCGATCGTCCGCCCCGCCATGATGGAAAGGAACACCGAGGCTCCGGCGAAGCGCGCGTAGGCCGCCAAAATCTTCGCCGCCTCCTGCGGCTTGACCGCGAACACGACAGCGGCGGGTGTGAGGTCGGCTGGAAGCGCCTCAGGCGAGGGGACAGCGCCCTCTGGAGCGTGCGGCCCGGGCTCGACCACGAGCACGGAACGGCCAGCCTCCAGCCAGCCAGAGCGCAATGCCCCTCCCATCTTGCCGCAGCCGACCAGAAGGATCGGGCGGTCGTGCTCCGTCACGCCGGATCTCTCCCGCTCAGGCCTCGCCGGCGCATTCCAGCATGGCGGCGGAGAGCGCGTCGGCGGGCGACTTGCCGCCCCAGAGCACATACTGGAAGGCCGGATAGAAGCGCTCGCACTCGGTCACCGCGATGTCGACCATGTCCTCGAGCGCCTCGACCGACAGCCCGCCCGCGCCGCGCAGCAGGACGGAATGGCGGAAGACCGGCACGTTCTCCTCGCTCCACACGCCGAAATGGCCGAACCAGAGCTTCTCGTTGGCGAGCGCAAGGAGCTCGTGCACGGCCGCGCGGCGAGGGGGCGGAACCTTCAGTTCGAAGGCGCAGAAAAAGTGCAGCGCGCTGATCTCCTCGCACCAGGAGAAGTAGAGGGTGTAGTCGCACCACTTGCCGGGCACCTCCACCGCCATCGCGTCCTCGCCGCGGCGGTCGAAGGTCCAGTCGTTGGCGGCGACGATCTGTTCGAGGAGGTCGAGCGGGTTCGGAGTGGCATCCGGGTCGCGCAGCGCGAGACGGTCGGCCATGGCCGTGGGCTCCCTGTCCTGAGGGGGCAAGGTGGTGTTGCGCTGGCGAGATCTTGGGAGAAACCTCGCCACCCAACACAAATCCTAGCGTAGGGACACGACTCGCGTCGGCGCAAGAAAGCGCATGCGCTCGCTCTGAGACTTCACGGACCCGTCATGTGGCCGGCCTCAGGGGGCGGTGCCCTCGACCTCGTCCTGCGGCGGCGGCACCCTCCCCTCGAGGCTCGCAATGCGCGCGGCCAAGCGCTCGTTCTCCTCCCGTGCCCGTTGCGCGAGTTCGCGCACCACCTCGAACTCCTCTCGAGTGACGAGGTCGAGCCGGCGGATCACCGCCTCCGCCGCCGCGCGCGCCATCACCTCCATCTCCCGCCGCACGCCGACGAGGAGCGACACCACCCCCCCGGCCACGCCCGCTGCATCGTCCAGCACCGTCCGCTCGCGCATCGCCCCTCTCCTTGCCGCGCCGTTGTCGCCGGCTGGCAGCGGACCGTATAAGCGTGGCGCCGCGGCGGCAATCGGCCCGAACCCCTGCATCCACCCCAGCGCGCTCGCCCCATGATCCTCCTCACTGGCGGTGCCGGCTTCATCGGCTCGAACATCGCCGCTGCCCTCGCTGCGCGCGGCGAGGAGGTAGTCGTGTGCGACCGTCTGCGCACCGGGCCAAAGTGGCGAAACCTCGCGCGTACACTGGTGGCGGAGTTCGTCCTGCCCGACGATCTCGATTCCTGGCTCGGCCGCTCGCCCCCCCTCTCCGCCATCGTGCACATGGGGGCGGTCTCCGCCACCACGGAGACGGATGGCGATCGCGCAGTGCACACCAACGTCTCGCTCTCCTTTCGCCTGTGGGAGTGGGCGGCGCGCAAGAGCGTGCCGCTGATCTATGCCTCCTCGGCCGCGACCTACGGCGATGGCTCTGCCGGCTTCGACGACGACGCCTCTCCCGAACACCTTGCCCGTCTCCGCCCTCTCAACCTCTACGGCTGGTCGAAACACGCTTTCGACCGGCGGGTGGCCGACCTGATCGCGCGCGGCCGCCCGCGCCCCCCGCAATGGGTGGGCCTCAAGTTCTTCAACGTCTACGGCCCAGGCGAGGACCACAAGGGCGCGATGATCTCGGTGGTGAAGGTGAAGACCGACGAGATCCTCGCCGGACGCCCCGCCACCCTGTTCCGCAGCCACCGGCCCGACATCCTGGACGGGCAGCAGGCGCGCGACTTCGTCTGGGTGGGGGATTGCGTCGACGTGGTGCTTTGGTTGCTCGACCACCCCCACGTGTCGGGCCTGTTCAATGTCGGCACCGGCCGGGCACGGACTTACCTCGACCTCGTGCAAGCAATCTTCGCTGCCCTGGGGCGGGAGCCAGAGATCGCCTTCATGGACACGCCCGCGCATTTGCGCGCGCAGTATCAGTACTTCACCGAAGCCCGGCTGGAGCGGCTTCGTGCAGCGGGCTACGCGAACCCCTTCACCCCGCTCGAGGAGGGTGTAGCGCGCTACGTGCGCGACCACCTTTTGCCGGCGCATCAGGCGCGCGCGCCGTGATCCCCTACCCGGCGATCGACCCCGTTCTCGTCTCTCTCGGGCCCTTCGCCGTCCGCTGGTATGCGCTCGCCTACATCGCTGGCATCGTGCTGGGGTGGCGTTTGGTGCGGCGCCTCGTTGAACAGCAACCCCGCGCGGCGACCAGGGAGCAGGTAGACGATTTCCTGACCTGGGCTGTGCTTGGCGTTATTCTCGGCGGCCGGCTCGGCTATGTGCTGTTCTATCGTCCCTCGCACTACCTGGCCCATCCGCTCGAGGCGGTCATGGTGTGGAAGGGGGGCATGGCCTTCCATGGCGGGCTGATCGGCGTGATCCTCGCCACGCTCCTCTTCTGCCGCGCGCGGCGCATCGACTTTTTCGCCTTTATCGACCGCGTGGCGGTGGCGACCCCGATCGGGCTCGGGCTCGGGCGACTTGCCAACTTCATCAACGGCGAGCTCTGGGGCAGGCCGTGGGACGGGCCGTGGTCTATGGTCTTCCCGGCAGATCCTCTGCAGCTGCCGCGCCACCCAAGCCAGCTCTACCAAGCGTTCCTCGAGGGCGTGGTACTGTTCGTGGTGATGATGGCGCTCTCACGCAGCGCAGCACTTCGCGCCCGGCGCGGTTTCCTAGGTGGTGCGTTCCTCATCGGGTACGGGGTCGCCCGAATCACCGGCGAACTGTTCCGCGAACCGGACGATTTCATCGGGTTCCTGGCGGGTGGGCTGACCATGGGCCAGGCACTCTCCGTTCCGATGCTCCTCGTCGGCGCATGGGCGATCGCAACCAGCCGAACGCGCGTGCGGTGATCGCGGCCGAGATCGCGCGCCGGGGCCCGATGCGGCTCGATCGCTTCATGGCTCTCGCCAACGCCGCCTACTACGCCACGCGCGACCCGTTCGGGCGGGCGGGCGACTTCATTACCGCCCCCGAGACCACCCAGGCCTATGGCGAACTGATCGGCGCCTGGATGGTCGAGGTCTGGCGAGCGCAAGGCGCGCCCGCACCCGTGGTTCTCGCCGAGGCGGGGCCGGGGCGGGGGACGCTGATCGCCGATGCGTTGCGGCTGATCGATCGGCTCGCGCCTGACTTCGCCGCCGCCTGCTCCGTGCACCTGATCGAAACAAGCCCGACGCTGCGCGCTCTGCAGGCGGCCCGGCTCGGTGGCCGGGTCGCCGCTTGGCACGAGAGCCTCGCCTCTCTGCCCGCTGGGCCCCTTTTCCTCATCGCCAGCGAGTTCCTCGATGCGCTGCCGGTGCGGCAAGTCCGCCGCCGCGGCGAGGCCTGGGTGGAGAGGGCCGTGGCCTTGGCGGAAGACAGGTTCGTCTGGACCGAAATCCCGGCCGAGGCGCCGCCACGCCGGGCAGGGGAGGTGAACGAGGCGGCGGAGGCTTGGATCGCTGAAGCCGCTGGCCGCGTTGCGCATGCCACTGGCGCACTGCTCGTGCTCGACTACGGCCATGGCGGCGGGGCAGAGGACACGCTGCAAGCGGTGCAGGGCCACCGCCCTGTTGATCCGCTCGCAGCTCCCGGGGAGGCTGACCTTTCCGCCCAGGTCGATTTCGCCGCTCTTGCCCAGGCGGCGCGCGTGGCCGGGGCGGCGGTGTTCGGCCCCATTCCGCAGGGCGACTTCCTGCGCGCGCTTGGCTTGCCGGAGCGGACGGCCATCCTCTGCCGCCACGCGCCACCAGCGACGGCCCGCCAGCTTCAGGCTGCGGCGCGCCGACTGATTGACCCGGATGCGATGGGGCTCCTGTTCAAGGCCCTCGCCGTCCTGCCACCGGGGGCTTCGACCCCGCCGGGCTTTGCGCCATGACCCCGCCGTTCCTCACTGCCGGCCTTCCTGTTCCGCACGGCTTCTTCACCCGAGAGGGCGGAGTCTCCGCAGGCCCCTTCGCCTCCCTGAACTGCTCGCTCTCCGGCAAGGACGACCCGGCTTCGGTGGCGGAGAACCGTCGCCGCGCCGCTGCTGCCCTCGGGGTCGATCGCCTGGTTGGCCTCTTTCAGGTGCATGGAGCGGAGGTGGCGGTCGTCGACACGCCATGGGGCGAGGCGGATCG
>CALBEG010000037.1 GCA_937927455.1 uncultured Elioraea sp.
TCAAACAGTCGCTCGAAGAAGTCGGTTGGCGGCAGCTGCTTCGGATCACCCACGATCACTGTCTGACGACCGCGGAGCAGCGACCCGAATGCGTCTTCGGGCCTGATCTGCGAGGCCTCGTCCATCACGATGAGATCGAACAGGCCAGACCGCGCCGGCAAGAGCTCGGCAACGGAGAGGGGCGACATCGTCACGCACGGGAAAAGAGTGGTGACTGCACTGAAGGCCCGATCCATCAGTCTCCGCAGCGGAACGAAGCGTTTCCTTTTGCTCCATTCATGGTTGATCAGCGCCATCTCGGTTCAGTCCGCGCGCGGGCCGCTCGCCGACCCGGACGGCGGGGTGCCTTTGAGCAGCGCCTCACGCAGCTGCGCGGCATTCGCATCAAGCACCGCAGCATCAGCGCGGCGGAAACGGTCGCGCATCCGCTCGAGATCGTCGCCGCCAAGGCGAAGGATTTTCCCCGCCTTTGTTGCCTGGTGCAGCGAGGCTGCACGGCGCGCCACGCACCAGGCGAGCGCCGTCGTCAGACGCTCGGGCGCGATCCGCCCCGCCTCGGCCGCCGCGGCAAGGGGCCCGGCCAGGGGGTGTTCGCGTGCGGCCTCGAGACGCTCGCGCCACTGCAAAGTCGGCAGGATCAGGGCGCGCTGCGCGATCAGCTGTTCCACCCGCCGCAGCACATCCTGAAACGACTCCGACGGTTGCGGACCCAGCGCTTCAGCGCCGATCTCGCGCAGTGCCTCTTTCGCTTCGCCCAGCCTGTCGAGGGCCGCCTGAACGCTGCTGGTCGCTAGATTGATTTCGGCCACTTCTGTCGCATCGCCTGCAAGGATGGCGGCAGCCCCCTCGGGGATCACGTCGTGCACCTGGCGGGCGTGGGCGATCGCCTGCTCCGCCGCAACCAAGGCCTGCTCATCCGCAGCGCGACCGATCCGAACAGTACGGGCCAGAGCGGATCCGCGCGCGCATGGTGTTCTGCATCGAGCTGCCGCAACGCGTCTGCCACCCGGCTTGCCTTACCGATCGCCAAACACGAGGCGAAGACGCGGCAGGCGGCCACGAATTGCGTGCGATCGAGAACGCAAAGACGCTCCATGTCCAACTCCGACGTGAGCTTTGTGAACCGATCGATCAGTTCGTCGTGCGCCGCGAGCGCCTCGCGCAGAGCCCCAGCATCGCGTTCAAGCCCTGGGCGTCGCAGGCCAATGGAGGCTTCCGGCAATTGGGCAGCGAGCTCCGCCAGTTGAATGAGGAGAGCTGCGTTGCGCTGCGAGAGGCTGCGATGGTCGACAGCGATAGGCTCAGCGACCTCGGTGCGCAGGCGGTCGACCGCGTTGCGCAGAGCCTGATCGCTGTCACGCGCAGCCTGCGCCATGTCCTCCAGATCACCGACGCTGATCTCCGCTGGCAGCTCCACCTCGCGCACGAGTTGAGCGAATTCTGAGAAGGCCGCACGATCGATTTTTTCCGGAATGCCGCACTCGTGAAGCAGACCGCGTGCGGCGCGTCCGGCGCGTGCATGCCTGACGAGCGCGTCTGCCTGTCGCACGGCGGCGGGATCGACGAACACATCTGTCGCGGGAGAGGACGGCCTATTCGGCTTCGCGCTGACCGTGCCGACCCGGCGACAGAGATCGCGTGCCTCCGCCACGGTGGTCTTTGGCGCGCAGCCCAAAGCCGTGGCGAGGCGAAAGAGAGCCTTCGCAGCCGCCTGGACTGCTTGACGCAACACCTCGAGCCGACCGACCAGAGCCTCGGCCGTGTCCGCGTTCGGCTCGGCAAGGCGAACGGCCCGAAACGGGCTTTCGTGCGCCGCCACGCCGAGTTCGACGTGGGAGCGGGCGGCTCTCGCCATTCCGTCGATGAGCCGTTCCGCTTCAGCGACGGCGGCACGATCGATCTCGGTTGGGAAACGACGGAGACCCTCGTTGAAGCTCGCTCGTTCCCGGGCATTTGGCCCATGCAGGAGGCTTTGCCCGACGAGATCGACGAAACACTCGCCCCGCGGCCCGACAGGCCTGCTGGCGGCCGCCACGTACTCGCGCAACTCGGCGGCTGCCTCGGTTACATCGTTGCGGTCTGCCGATGCCTTCTTGGGCGCGGCGCCTTGGACAAGTCGCCGTTCGATCCGCTCGATCATCGACTTCGGCTGCGCTTCGGGCCCATGCAGGGGCAGCGCAAAGGCATCGAGTCCTCGTTCGGCACGCCGATTCAACACCACCTCCGGGGCAGCGCGCTTCTCGGAGACGAACAGCACCCGTTTTCCGGCGCCGATCGCGTTTGCGATCAGGTTGACGATGGTCTGCGATTTGCCGGTGCCGGGCGGCCCCTTGAGCACGAAGCTCCGCCCCTCCATCGCGTCGATGGTCGCCGCGTGATGGCTGGAATCGGCATCGGTGATCAGGTAGGGCGTGAGTGCGGCCTTGGTTGCGTCCTCGACGTCGATCTCTGGCGCCCGCGCATCAATACTCGCTGTGCCGACGCCGCGCAGCAGCGCGAATACGAGCGGATGCGCGGCGGGCTCACCACTCCGCCACTGGGCAGCATCGAGATCGCGCCATATCGCGAAGCGCGTGAAGGAAAGCGGAGCAAGCGTGAGAGACGGCTCGACCGACCATCCTTTGCGCGTAGAGGCAAGCGCTTCCGTATCCGCAATGAACTTTTTCGTCGCCGCCTAAACATCGTCCTCCGCAAGGTCGAGGGGCGGCATGGCAAGGGCGAAATCCTTGCGCAGTCGCTCCGCCAGCGTTTCGTTGCGTTCAAGCTGTTCACCCTCCGCTCGCAGGAGAAAAAGCGGGCCGCGGGAGCGTGGATCCGTCTTGCGCTCCAGCGCGACGGGGAGAAGGAGGAGCGGCGAGACATTGCGCGCCTTGCTTCCCTCCGACTCGGGCCAGTGCAGAAGACCGATGACGAGTTTCAGGATCTCGATGCCGCGCTCCTCCCGGGCCGAGCGGGCTTTTCGCAGCAAGGCTTCAGCGCGCCCCTGCAGGTCTTTGCCGAACAGGAGAGTGTGCAGGGCCAGCGGTTTTGCCCGCCCCGGACCGTTTTCCGGCCGGCTCCCCGTCGGCTGCGGCGGTTCGAGCGGGAGCGTGTACGATGTCGGCAAACCATGTTGCCTAGCGACGACAAGAGGGTCGGCACGTCGTGCGAC
>CALBEG010000038.1 GCA_937927455.1 uncultured Elioraea sp.
CCGGTGCACGGCGAGTTCGAGCGCAACGACATGGTGAAGTACTTTGCCGAGCATCTCTCTGGCTTCGCCTTCACCAAACACGGCTGGGTGCAGTCCTACGGGTCGCGCTGTGTTGCCCCGCCCATCATCTGGGCCGATGTCTCCCGCCCTGCTCCGATCACCACGCGCTGGTCGGCCTATGCGCAGTCTCTGACGAAGCGGCCAATGAAGGGTATGCTCACAGGACCTGTGACGATGCTGCAATGGTCCTTCGCGCGCACCGACATTCCGCGCGAGATCATCTGCCGCCAGATCGCGCTTGCGCTGCGTGACGAGGTGCAGGATCTCGAGCGGGCTGGCATTCCCATCATCCAGATCGACGAGCCGGCCTTCCGCGAGGGGCTGCCACTGCGTAGGGCCGACCGGGCCGATTACCTGCGCTGGGCGGTGGCGTGCTTCCGGCTCGCCTCTTCGGGCGTGCGCGACGAGACGCAGATCCACACCCACATGTGCTATTCCGAGTTCAACGACATCATCGCCGACATCGCGGCGATGGATGCGGACGTCATCTCGATCGAGACGGCGCGCAGCGACATGGAGCTTCTGCAGGCGTTCCTCGACTTCGAGTATCCGAACGAGATTGGGCCTGGGGTGTGGGACATCCACTCGCCTATCGTGCCCACCGCGGAACGGATGGCCAACCTCCTGCGCCGCGCCACCAACCGCATCCCGGTCGAACGCCTTTGGGTGAACCCGGATTGCGGGCTGAAGACCCGGGCTTGGGCGGAGGTGCGCCCAGCGATGGCCAACATGGTCGAGGCGGCGCGGATCCTGCGCGCCGAACTCGCCGCTCCGGCTGCCGAGTGACGCGTGCGGGGGAGGGGGCGTCTGCCCCCTCTCCCGCGCGGCCGCATTTTCGGCTCTGGCCTGGTCGTGCTACGCCTCGGCCGATGATCATCGGCCTTGGTTCCGACCTCTGCGACATCCGCCGCATCGAGGCAGCCCTCTCGCGCTGGGGTGAGCGTTTCATCACCCGTGTCTTCACGCCTCTCGAGCAGGCCAAGGCGGAGGGGCGGGCGGCGCGTGCTGCCACCTACGCCCGCCGCTTCGCCGCCAAGGAGGCCTGCGCCAAGGCGCTCGGCACCGGGCTTCGCCTGGGCGTGCACTGGCGCGATATGGAGGTGGTGAACCTTGCCTCGGGCCAGCCCACGCTCCGCCTGCATCACGGTGCCGCTGCCCGCCTCGCCGCCATCACTCCACCCGGCATGGTCGCGCGCATCAGCCTGACCATGACCGACGAGCCCCCCCTTGCTCAGGCGGTGGTGGTGATCAGCGCGGATCCCGCCCTTGCTTGACAACTCGTCGCCCAAGCGGCAGGGCGACCGGGCCACCCTTGTCCCCGCCCCCGGAGCCATGGCGAAACGCAAACCGAGCGGCTGGCTCGAGACGGTGAAGACCGTCGTCTACGCCGGCCTGATCGCGATCGCGATCCGCACCATCGCCTTCGAGCCGTTCAACATCCCCTCGGCCTCGATGGTGCCCACCCTGCTCGTGGGCGACTATCTCTTCGTCTCCAAATTCTCTTATGGCTACTCGCGCTTCTCCATGCCGTTCTCGCCGCGGTTGTGGGAGGGGCGAATCTTCGCGTCTCTGCCCGAACGCGGCGACATCGCGGTGTTCCGCTGGCCGCGCGACGAGAGCACGGACTACATCAAGCGCATCGTCGGCCTGCCGGGCGATCGCGTGCAGATGATTGGCGGCGTACTCTACATCAACGGCGAGGCGGCGCGGCGCGAACCGGCGGGCTTTTGCGAAACGGACGGCACCGGCGTGCGCATCCGCTCGCGCCGCTACATCGAGACCATGCCGAACGGACGGCGGCACGCGATCTGCGAATTCAGCGACCAGGAGCGTTTTGACAACACCCCGGAATTCCTCGTCCCTGCCGGCCACGTCTTCGCCATCGGCGACAATCGCGACAACTCTTCGGATTCGCGCGACTTCGGGCCGGGCGGTGTCGGCTTCATTCCGGTCGAGAACCTGATCGGTCGGGCGGAGATCATCTTCTTCAGCCACGAGGGACCGTTCTGGCAGGTGTGGAACTGGCGCTTCTCCCGCTTCTTCAACCGCATCCGGTGACGCGCGCTTTCGCCGACGCCCTCGATCATCGTTTTCAAGATCCCGCCCTGTTGGCGCGGGCTCTCACCCATCGCAGCCACGTCAAGGGGCGTAAGGGCGGGCTCGACTCGAACGAGCGGCTTGAGTTCGTCGGCGATCGCGTCCTTGGTCTCGTCATTGCCGAGTGGCTGATCGAGCGTTTCCCGCACGACCGCGAAGGCGGGCTTGGGCGGCGGCTGGCACGGCTCGTCGATCGCGACACCCTCGCCGCGGTCGCGCGCGGCATCGGGCTCGGGGCTGCGCTATCAATCCCGCCCTCCGAGGAGGCGGCCGGGGTGCGGGAGCGCGATTCGGTGCTGGCCGATGCCTGCGAGGCGCTGATCGGCGCGCTCTACCTCGACGGTGGATTGGAGGCGGCGCGGCATTTCGTGCGCAGGCATTGGGCTGAGCGTGTTGAGCGGATGGCCGAAGCCCCCCGCGACCCGAAGACCGCTCTGCAGGAATGGGCGCAGGCACGGGGGCTGCCGCTTCCCGCCTATCGCACCGTGGCCACGGAAGGGCCGTCGCACCGGCCGCGCTTCACCGTCGCGGTAGCTCTTGGCCCAAGCGCTGCGGAAGCGGAGGGAAGCACCAAGCGCGAAGCGGAGAAACGCGCCGCAGCCCTGCTGCTTGCGCAGCTTGAGGGACAGGGATGACCGAGACGGACCTTGCGCCACCTGATGCCACCACGCTGCCGCGGCGCTGCGGCTTCGTCGCCATCCTCGGGGCGCCGAATGCGGGCAAGTCAACGCTGCTCAACCGCCTCGTCGGCGCCAAGCTCTCCGCTGTCTCGCCAAAGCCGCAAACGACGCGCTTCCGCGTGCGCGGCATCGTGATGCGCGGGGCCGCGCAAATCGTCTTCGTCGATACGCCCGGCATCTTTTCGCCCCGTCGTCTGCTCGACCGCGCGATGGTCAAGGCCGCCTGGACGGGAGCGCAGGATGCCGACATCGCGCTGCTGCTGGTTGATGCGAAGACCGGCTTGACGGAAGAGGTGCGCGCGATTGCCGATCGGCTAAAGGACGCCAACCGCCCTCTCTGGCTTGCGCTGAACAAGATCGACCTGGTCGAGAAACCCTCCTTGCTTCCGCTGGCCGAGGCGCTGAACGCGATCACTCCGTTCCGGGAGACGGTCATGATCTCAGCGACCGAAGGCGACGGGATTGAGCGGCTGCTCGATCGCCTCGCCGAGGCCCTGCCTGTGGGGCCATGGCTCTTTCCGGAGGACGACCTCTCCGACTTGCCCGACCGGTTGCTCGCCGCCGAAATCGTGCGCGAGCAGATCTATCATCAGACGCGCGAGGAGGTTCCCTACGACACGACGGTGGAGACGGAAGAGTGGCAGGAGCGCGAGGATGGTTCGGTCGCGATCCGGTGCGCCATCGTCTGCGCCAAGGAGGGGCAGAAGGGGATCCTGATCGGCAAGGGTGGGCAGAGGCTGAAGATGATCGGTTCGCGCGCGCGGGCTGAGCTGGAGCGGGAGTTGGGTCGGCGCGTGCACCTGTTTCTCCACGTGCTGGTGCGGCCTGGCTGGGACGAGGAGCGGGCGCGATTGCGCGCCATGGGGCTTGAGCCCTGAACGACGGCGATGGAGAGCTGGGAGGACGAGGCGGTGGTGCTATCGGCGCGGCCGCATGGCGAAGGCCACGCGATCGCCACGGTGTTCGCGCGCGCCTTCGGCGTTCGGTGCGGTCTCGTCCATGGCGGTGCGGGGCGGCGCGGGCGGGCGACCTGGCAGCCGGGCAATCTTCTCGCCGCGCGTTGGCAGGCCAGATTAGCCGAACAGTTGGGGCGCTTGGAGGGCGAAGTGGTGTACGCCGCGTCCGCCGCCGCGCTGGAAGATCCGCTCGCGCTCGCTGTGCTCGCCTCCGCCTGTGCGGTGGCCGAGGCCGCACTGCCCGAGGCGGAACCGCACCCGAGGGCCCACGCGGCACTGGTCGCACTTCTTCGCCATCTCGATAGCGGCGCGAAGGCGGTGGCAGAGTATGTGCGCTGGGAGATCGTTCTGCTTTCGGAACTCGGCTACGGGCTCGACCTCTCCGTCTGCGCCGTGACGGGAGCGCGGGACGGCCTTGCCTACGTCTCGCCGCGCACGGGGCGGGCGGTGGCAGCGGCGGCTGCTGGGCCGTGGCGCGAACGGCTCCTTGTTCTGCCGAAATTCCTGATCGAGGACGCTGAGGC
>CALBEG010000039.1 GCA_937927455.1 uncultured Elioraea sp.
GATGAACCTGCCCGGGCCGGGCACAGCGGCGAACAAGCTCGCTGAGCGCATTACCGCGCTTTCCGGCGGGCGGCTGACGGTGCGCGTGTTCGGCGCAGGCCAGATCGTGCCTGCACTCGGCGTCTTCGATGCAGTGAGCCAAGGCACGGCGGAGATGTATCACTCCGTGCCGTCACTGTGGCTCTCTAAGCTGCGCGGCATCGGCTTCTTCGGCTCCTTCCCGTTCGGTCTCACCGCGCAGGAACAGTCGGCCTGGATCCACCACGGTGGCGGGCAGGCGCTCTACGACGAAGCCTATGCACGTTTTGATATCAAACCGTTCCTTTGCGGAAACTCCGGTCCCCAGTGGCTCGGCTGGTTCCGCCGCGAGATCCGGAGTGTGGAGGATTTCCGCGGCCTGCGGTTCCGTACCGCGGGCCTGGGCGGCGAAATGTTCCGCCGAGTCGGTGCAACGGTGGTGACCTTGCCGGGTGGCGAAATTTTCCAGGCCCTGCAGTCAGGCACCATCGACGCCGCGGAGTTCGTGGGCCCCTGGACCGATTCGCCGCTCGGCTTCCACCAAGTGGCGAAGAACTACTACTGGCCTGGTGTGCAGGAGCCCTCCTCGGCCGAGGAGTGCGGAGTGAATAAGGCCGCGTTCGACCGCCTGCCGGATGAGCTCAAGCTTGCTATCCGCATGGCTTGCCAGAGCCTGCACGATGAGGTGGTGACGGAGTATGATCATCGCCACGCGGTTGCGCTGCGCGAGCTCGTTGCCCGCCACGGTGTGGTGGCTCGCGAAGCGCCACGCGACCTTTTGATCGCGCTCGGCAACGCTGCCGGCGAAGTCCTGCAGAGCCTGCGCGAGGACCAGGACCCGCTGACCCGGCGCATCGCCGAGGCCTATGTCGCCTTCCGCAACCAATCAGCCGAGTACATGCGCTACTCTTACGCGGGCCAATTCGCCGCGCGCGACCTGCCGATCCGCTGGGGCTAAGCGAAGCGGCGAACGCCACCGACGATGAGGGAGGAAACAGCGGCCATGAAACGGCGAACGGTCCTGCGGGCAGGTGCTGCGGGTGCCACGGCGGCCCTCGCCACACCCGCCATCGCCCAAGGGCGGATGGAGTGGCGCATGGTCACGTCCTGGCCACGCAACCTGCCGGGACCTGGCACGCAGGCGCAGAAGGTGGCGGACCGCATCACCCAACTCACCGGCGGACGCATCACCGTGCGCCTGTTCGCCGCTGGCGAAATCGTGCCACCCTTCGGTGTGTTCGACGCAGTGAGCCAAGGCACGGTCGATCTCTATCATGCCACCCCCCACTTCTGGTTTAGCCGTTCGCGCGCCGCCGCCATCATCGGCAGCTTTCCCTTTGGTCTTACCAATAGCGAACTCGTCGGTTGGCTGCGCCACGCGGGCGGGCAGGCGCAGTGGGACGAACTCTACGCGCGTTTCAACCTCAAGCCCTTCTTGTGTGGCAACTCGGGCCCGCAATGGACGGGCTTCTTCCGCCGTGAGCTCACGGGGCCGGAGGATTTTCGCGGCCTGCGCATCCGGGCGGGCGGGCTGATCGGCGCCGTCTACCAGCGTCTTGGTGCGGCCGTACAGCAGATGCCGGTGGGCGAGGTGTTCCAGGCCCTGCAAGCGGGCACCATCGACGCCGCAGAGTTCGCCGGCCCGTGGTCGGATGGGCCCTTGGGGCTCGGCCGCGTGGCGCGCTTCTACTACCAGCCGTGCGGACAGGAGCCTTCCGCGAGCCTGGAGACGGTGATTCACAAGCCGCGCTTCGACGCCCTGCCCGACGATCTCAAACATGCCGTCCGTTTCGCCTGCGAGAGCATGAACGAGGAGTCGCTCTCGGAATGGGATCATGCCAACCCGCGCAGCCTGGTGGAAATGATTGAGCGGCAGGGTGTGCAGGTCCGCAGCGTGCCCGAACCCCTCGTGCGCGCGATGGCGGAGGCGGCGTGGGCGGTGATGCAGGAGCTCGCCGAAGTGCCTGACCCCCTGGAGCGTGCCATCGTGCGCAGCATCATCGCCTATCGGCAGCAGGGCGTGGAATATTTCGGCACCGCCTACGTGCCGATGCATGTCGGCCGCGCGTTGCAGCGGTGGGGCTGATCGCTGCTCTTGCCCGCGGCCTCGACCGGATCGGCGATTCGGTCGGGCGCGTGGTGATGTGGCTCGCTGTCCTGCTCGTCTTTTTGCAGCTCGCCGTCGTTCTCCTGCGCTACGGCTTCTCGACGAGCTTCATCCAGCTGCAGGAAAGCGTGGTTTATGTCCACGCTGCCCTGTTCATGCTGGGCATCGCCTACACCATGCTGCACGAAGGACATGTTCGGGTGGACATTCTGCTCGCGGGGCTGTCGCCGAAGGGGCGCGCGTTGATCGACCTCCTCGGTGTTCTCCTCGCCGTCATCCCGTTCTCGCTCCTCGTGCTCTGGACATCCTGGCCCTTCGTTGCCGCCTCGTGGCGTATCCGTGAGGGAGCGATCGCCTATGGCGGACTTCCCTTCCAATACCTCCTCAAATCCCTCATCCCGGCAATGGCCATCCTGCTTATGTTGCAGGCCATCGCGCAGGCGTGTCGCTGCACTTTGACTCTTGCCGGTCGCCGCGCAGACCATCGTGGCCCCGCGTTCACGCGCGCCCACAGCTGAGCCATGACCCACTGGCTTGGCGGTGTTCTCGATCTCCTGATGTTTCTCGCGCTCTGCGTGGGAATCCTCTCAGGGTTTCCAGTCGTCTTCATCCTCACCGGCTCGGCTATCCTGTTCGGTGCGCTCGGCTGGGCGCTTGGCGTGTTCTCGCCCGCGCTCCTCGGCGCGCTTGCGCCGCGCATCTTCGGCATCATGACCTCTGAGGTGCTGATCGCGATCCCCCTCTTCGTCTTCATGGGCATGATGTTGGAGCGGTCCAAGATCGCCGAGGACTTGCTGGAAACCATGGGACGGCTGTTCGGTGGCGTGCGGGGGGGGCTTGCCGTCTCGGTCTCGGTGGTCGGTGCCCTGCTGGCTGCCTCGACAGGGATCGTCGGCGCGACCGTGGTGACGATGGGGCTGATGGCCCTGCCGGCGATGCTGCGCAACCGGTACGATACCGGTTTCGCCTGCGGGACGATCTGCGCCGCCGGCACGCTGGGTCAGATCATTCCGCCCTCCACCGTGATGGTGATCCTCGGCGAGATCATCTCCGCCGCCTACCAGCAAGCCCAGCTTGCCCAGGGCAAATTCTCCATCACCACGGTAAGCGTCGGTCAGCTCTTCGCCGGCTCTCTCATCCCCGGCCTCCTGCTCGTCGCCCTCTACATCGCATACCAGCTGGTTGCGGCTTGGCTGCGGCCCGAGATTGCCCCCGCCCTGCCTCCCGATGCGCGCGGCAAGGTTGAGCGGCGCGTCGTGCTGGCCGCCCTCGCGCCGCCAATCGTGCTCATTGTCTCCGTGCTCGGCTCGATTCTGGGCGGCATCGCCACCCCGACCGAGGCCGCAGCCGTGGGAGCCGCCGGCGCGCTGCTGCTCGCTGCGCGGCGTCTTTCGCCGGCGCGCTGGCCGTCCTGGCTCGCTGGTCTCTCCGCTGTCGCCCTCGTCGCGCTTGCGTCCTCTTTCGATCTCCGGCTCGGTCGAGCGGCGGCAACAACGACCGAACGAGCTGCCATTCTTGCTGCCTTCGCCGCCTCGGCGGGGCTTGCCATCGCGCTCGCGCACGCGTTGCGGCAAAGCCTCATTGCCGGCGTTCTCGCGACCGTCGCCCGTTCGACGCTGACGATCACAGCGATGATCTTCGCCATGTTGATCGGGGCGACGCTGTTTGCGCTCGTCTTCCGCGGCCTGGGCGGAGACGACATGGTGCATGCGGCCCTTTCCGCCCTGCCCGGCGGCGTGGCGGGAGCGCTCGCCGCGGTGATGGCCGTCATCTTCGCCTTGGGTTTCTTTCTCGACTTCGTCGAAATCGCGATCATCGTGATCCCGATCGTGGGTCCGATCATCCTGCAGATGGATGTGGATCCGATCTGGTTCGGCGTGCTGATCGCGGTGAACCTGCAAACTTCCTTCCTCACCCCCCCTTTCGGCTTCGCCCTCTTCTACCTGCGTGGCGTGGCTCCGCCGGAGGTCCGTACCGGGCAGATTTATCGCGGCATTGTACCCTTCGTCGCACTCCAGCTGTTGGGACTTGCGCTCACCGCCCTCCACCCTCCGCTGACGACCTGGCTGCCGCGCGCGCTGTTCGGCCGTTGACGCAGTCATTCCCGCCGGCGAGCGATCTGGCTTAGGCTTCCATCATGCGCGAGGGGCGTGCCGTTCTCGGCGAGGAGGTAATCGATGTGTCGCGCAATCCGCGCGCGCGGAACGCCGAGTTGCGTCGGCGCATATACGGGACGGTCTTTCCCTGTGTCACCGCTGCCGCCCTCGTCGTGGCCGCGCTTGGCATGGTCGCGATTGGCCACCTTGGCAACAAGCGGGAGGCCTTGAATCTCGCTGATTCCGTGCTGGAGGCCGTCGAAAAGCGGATCACGACCGAGGTCGCGGCCTGGCTCGGTCCGGCGGAACGGGCCGTACGCCTGATGGGTGAGTTACACACCGCGGAAACGCTTGGCCGCGACGCCGGCCGCGTGCGCGATTTCGGCGTGGGCCTTCTGCATGCGGTACCGCAGATCGCCTCCGTCTTGTACGGCGATACCGAGGGCGGGTTCGTGATGGCGCGGCGGGCCGGGACGGAGGCGATCGCCGTCAAGACGATCGAGACACGTCCGCAGCGTCGCATCCTCGTCGAGTGGCGTGACCGCACCGGCGGCACCGTTCGCTATTCCGTAGAGCCCGACGATGGTTTCGACCCGCGAACTCGACCCTGGTTCAATGGAGCCACGGCCACGGACGGCATCTTCTGGACCGAGATCTACGTCTTCTTCACCGATCGCGTGCCAGGACTGACGGTCGCACGCGCCATGCCTGCCCGCGACGATGCGCCGGCCTCCGTGGTCAGCGTTGATATCCGCCTAGACACGCTGAGCCGGTTCCTCGCCACATAGCGCATCGGAGAGACCGGCAAGGCGATGACCCTCGATCGCGCTGGCCGCCTCGTTGCCTTTCCGGAGGCTGACTGCACCATTCGACAAGACTGCGAGACGCTGACTCCGGTCCGGCTCGACCAACTGCAGGATCCCGTGCTGACACGTGCCTTCGACATGCTCCGCCTCGAAGGTTCGGGTCGACCCATGATGACCATCGGTGCACAACGCCACTTGGTGGTATCGACGCCGCTCGATGCTGTGATCGGCCGCGACTGGGTGCTGTTGCTGGTGGTGTTTGAAGCCGATCTCGTCGGCTTCGTTGGCCGGACCAGCCGAACTGCGCTGGCGGCCGGTTGGCTCGTCGCCTTGCTCGCCCTGCTGCTGGCAATCCTCCTGATCCGCGAGGGTCGTCGGGCCGATGCGCGGACTTCCGATCTCGACCGGAACCGGCGTGACACTCGCGCCGAAATCACAGCCCCTGCCTTCCTTGCCACCGATCCGGAAGCGGCTGACCCACAGTCATCGCGCGGCGTCCAGCATCACAGAAACGATCGCGCGCGCGGTCTCCGTCCGCCGGGTGGGTCTGTAGCGTTTCGCTGCCAATCGGCGCAGCCTCATCGCCGATGACGTGTTCGATTCCGCAATGGGCCTGCACGCGGCAGCGGTCCGCCTGACCGCAGAAACAGTCGGCGAGGACTACGCCTTGCTGGCCGCCGGCCAGGTTGAGATCGATGCGTTGCACCCCGACCAGCACTTCTCCGCGCTTTCGCAATAGTATCTGGCGGCAAACGGCACCCGCCAGCTTCTTTCGGTCCCGCTCCGCGTGGCAGGCGAGACGGTCGCGCTCCTCTGGATTGAGGATCCGGCTGCAGATCGCGGCGGCGCTATCGCCTTCGCCAACGCCTCGGCTGCACTCCTTGCGCGTCGCTTCGGGTCCGACGGGACCACGCGCGCCATGCCAGCCCCTCAGGTGGAACGCCTGGCGCGTCTCGATCGGCAGGAGCAGCCCGGGGCAGAGCCACGTCGATCGGGCAACGGCTTCCTCGGCAGGCTCGCCGCTCTTGGCGTCGGTCGCGAGCGCGACGACGTGCAGTCATTCTTCGACCTCGCGGTGGTCGTGCTCACCTTCACCGATCTGGTGGCTCTCGCCGCCTCTACCTCCGAAGGGCGTCCGCTCGTTGCAGAGGCGGTTCGTCTGATCCGCGACCTGATGGAGCGCAATGGAGTGGCATATCTCAGACTTTCGGGTGAGAGCGTGATCGCCGCCTCCGGCTTCGATGGTGACCGTGTGGCGGCGGCGAGGCGCACCTGCAAGGCTGTGCTCCAGTTGCAGGAAGGGTTGACCAATCTGTTTGTCGAGGCGGAACAGCGGCCCGCATTTCGAATCGGTACTGACATGGGCTCCGCCATCGGCGCCATCGTTGAGGAAGAGGGCGCAGGCTACATTCTCTGGGGCGAGGCGCTCGATGCGGCAAGAGCGATCGCCGGATCTGCGGCCGAAGGAATGATCCAGATCAGCGAGCAGATCCACGCACTTTGCACGGACCATTTCCTCGTTCGGCCACGTGGTTGGTTCTGGCTTGAAGGCAGCGGCGAGACGGCGACCTACTACCTGATGGCGAGAGCATGAGGATCGCAGCAGCTGCGGCACTTCAGGCACGGATATTGCGCCGCCTGTTGGCCGCTGTCGGTGCGGCGATCATCAGCGGGGTGCGTTGGCCGTGCTTCGCTGCCGGGTTGGGCTTTGTAGTTCTACGCGCTGCTACCGATCCGCTCTCCTGGCGCCAACCGGTGCGCGCCGAACTGCGCCGTCTGCTCGCCACCGCCGCCAAGCGCACGCTGCCCCTCGTCCTCGGGGCAGCGGTCCTGGTCGGCTTCGCCCTGGTCTTCCAGGCCATCTACTGGCTGGGGGCGGCCGGGCAGGACACACTGATCAACCAGGTCATCGCCGGCATGCTCATTCGCGAAGTGGCTCCCCTCGTGGTCGGGCTCCTGCTCGCGGGACGCAACGGCACCATGACGCTGATCGAGATCGGCGAGATCCGGGGAAGTGCGCGTTTTCATCTTCTCGAGGCGAGCGG
>CALBEG010000040.1 GCA_937927455.1 uncultured Elioraea sp.
CGCAGCGGTGGCGGCAGCGCTGAAAGTGGCGCGCGACCCGGCGCTGGCAGGCAAGCGCGTGGTCGCGATCTGTCCCTCTTACGCCGAGCGCTATCTCGCCACCCCTTTGTTCGCCAATCTCGAGTGAAATTTCCGCGTCAACGCCCCCCCGATGCCGGTGCGGGATGGATTTCGCAACGACTCCACCCCTACCCTCCCGCCCATCCTGTGGCTGTGCCTGGAGTGCGCCCAATGACGATCGCGATCGACCCTTTGCCCAAGGTCTGGGACCCCGATGCGCGCATCGGCGACATGATGAAGGGCAAGCGCGGCCTCGTCGTCGGCATCGCCAACGAACACTCCATCGCCTATGGCTGTGCCGCGAAGCTGCGCGCCTTTGGGGCCGACCTCGCCATCACCTGGCTGAACGAAAAGGCAGAGCAGTTCGTTCGCCCGCTCGCCGAGGCGCTGCAGGCAGAATTGATGATGCCGCTCGACGTTCAGGTCGAGGGCCAGCTTGAGGCGGTGTTCGACAGGATTCGCGAGGTTTGGGGCAGGCTCGACTTCGTCATCCACTCCATCGCCTACTGCCCAAAGGAGGACCTGCACGGGCGAGTGATCGACTGTTCGCTGGCGGGCTTCCTGCAGGCGATGGAGGTCTCGTGCTGGAGCTTCCTGCGCATGGCGCACTTGGCCGAGCCGCTGATGACCGAGGGCGGGGCGCTGGTGACCATGAGCTACTATGGCGCCGACAAGGTGGTGAACAACTACAACGTCATGGGCCCGGTGAAGGCGGCGCTGGAGGCTGCGGTGCGCTATGCGGCGGCGGAACTGGGTCCCCGTAAAATCCGCGTCTATGCCGTCTCGCCCGGCCCGCTAAAGACCCGTGCGGCGTCGGGCATCGCGCATTTCGACGAGCTGATCGCCATGGCGCAAGCTCGGGCCCCATCTGGGCGGCTGGTCGACCTCGCCGAGGTGGGCCGCGTCGTCGCCTTCCTGGTTAGCCCCGCTGCTTCGGGCATGACGGGGGACACGATCTACGTCGACGGCGGCCTGCACCACGTCGCCTGAGCGGCGGGGAGGTGCGGCGTGGCCTCACGCCGGCGCGCCGCGCAGGCTGTCGATCAGCCGGTGCACGACGAGCACTTGGTCGAGCAAACGATGGGCGTCGCGCGGGAGGCGGCGCAAACTCCGCAACAAGCCCCCCACGCCAAACTGGTCGCGCAGGCGTGGCAACAGCACAAGGAACTGGTCGCGGTCGAAGCCGGCGTCGATGCCGCGCCACCCCGCCGCGCGCGACAGCGACACCATCAGCGCGGCGAAGTCCGGAGTGATGATCGCCAGCGCGGCTTGCGCATCGGTCGTCCAGAGGCTGAAGCGGCGGGCGAAGGCGCGGTCAGGCACCGTGACCCGAACGAGACCGGCATGACGGGGATTGTTGTTGCGCCAAGGCGTGAGGAAAAACCACTCCTGCCCGCGCAGAAGGATGGGTACGGCGATCGGGTGCGGGGTGGCGATGGCGAACAGCAGGCCACGGAACACCGAGAACCTGTTGCGCTCGGTCCGGTTGCCGCGTCGGCGGAGAGAGATGCGGCGCAACGCGATCTCGGCCACGCTGTAACGGATGCCAGCGTGCTCACCCTCGAACACATCGTCGATTTCCCGCTCATTGAACGGAGCGACCATGGCGAGGCGGGGCAGGCGATCGATGCCGCTTTCCTGTCCGACCTGATGGCGGATGCCGCCGATCGCCCGGCAGACGAGGGGCATCAGCGTATCGCGCAGCCGGTCGCGGAAGGATCGCGACAGGTGAACCGCAGCACCCGGCCCGACCATGGCGGCGATCACCGTGGCGACGAGGAGGGCTTCGAGATCTTCGCTGTCCCAGGCGAGCCAGGTAAGGGCCGCGAGCAGCAGGGGGGTAGCCAGAGCCCCGGCGGCAAGCAGGCGGAACCGGCGTTGCGTTCGGGCCAGTTCGTCGAACTGCGGCGCAACCTCGGTCTCGAGCAGAGAATCAAGCCTGGCATGCGCTCCGGCCTGATCGGACGCCCCTGCGGCGGCTCGCTCCCCTTCCATGATCCGACCCTGCCCGAGGCTCGGGGCCGTGTCGAGAGAGAAACGGCTCAGCTGCGGCGGAGAGTCCAGTAGCGGGGCGTTCGCCCCTCGCGCAGGGCCTTCGCCTCGTAGCGCGTGCTGGGCCAGGCTTCGGGGCGGGTCGTAGAGACCGAAACGATGTCGAACCGGTCCTGTCCGGCCAAGGTCTCCTCGACCCAGGCCTGGTAGGTCGGATCATCGGAAGCGATGCACCATTCCCCCTCCGGCACGATCACGCGCGCGATCAGCGGCAGGAGTGCGGGGTGGACGAAGCGCCGCCGTGCGTGGCGGGCCTTCGGCCAGGGGTCGGGGAAGAGCAGGAACAGCCGGCTGATCGACGCCTCGGGCAAAAGGCGCAGCAGGGCGCGCGCGTCGTCGGGCCAGAGCAGGAGGTTCGGCGGCAGGGGGGCGATCTCCTCCTCGCCCTCAGGAACGTAGCGGGCAAGGAACGAGACAAGTCCGTTTTCGAACACCTCAGAGGCGATGATGCCCACGTCCGGGTGACGGGAGAGAAGCTCGGCCGTGTGTTCGCCCGCCCCGAAGCCGACCTCTAGCCAGACCTCGCGCACGGGAATGCCGAACGCAGCGCGGGGGTTCTGGGCGGCGTTCTCCGAGAGGCGCGCGCGCGGCAGGGTGAGAGCGAGAAGGCGCTGCTGCCGCGGCCGCAGCGCACGGCCGCGTCTGCGCCCGTAGAGCCGCGCGACAGGGGCGCGGTCGAGTTTCCTCGACCGTGGGGGGGCGAGGTCGGCTGCCGGCACCCTCAGCGGCCGAAGGCCTGTTTCAGCATCGGCACGAGGTCGGTCCTCTCCCAGGTGAACGTGCCCTTCTCCTCGTCTGGTGTGCGGCCGAAATGGCCGTAGGCCGAGGTTGGCACGTAGATCGGCCGATTGAGCTGGAGATGTTCGCGGATGCCGCGCGGCGAGAGATCAACGTTGCGCTGGAACAGGGCTGAGAGCGCCTCCTCGTTCACGTCGCGCCCGGTGCCGTGCAGGTCGACATAGAGCGAAAGCGGCTTGGACACCCCGATCGCGTAGGCGAGCTGAATGGTGCAGCGCTCGGCGAGCCCTGCCGCGACCACGTTCTTCGCCAGATAGCGCGCCATGTAGGCGGCCGAGCGGTCGACCTTGGTCGGGTCCTTGCCGGAGAAGGCGCCGCCGCCGTGCGGGCACGCCCCGCCGTAAGTGTCGACGATGATCTTCCGCCCCGTCAGCCCGGTGTCGCCGTCCGGCCCGCCGATGACGAACTTGCCGGTCGGGTTGACGTAGAACTCAGCTTCAGGACACATCCACCCCTTGGGCAGGGAGGATTCGACGATCGGCCAGAGCATGCGCTTGATCTCGGCCTGATCAAGCCCTTCTTCGTGCTGGGTGGAGACGACGATGGAAGTCGCCTTCACTGGACTACCGTCGACGTAAAGGAGCGTGACCTGGCTCTTCGCGTCCGGCAGCAGGCCGGAGACGAGGGGGTCGCGGTTGCGGCGAAGTTCGCTGATTCGGCGCAGGATCAGGTGCGCATAATAGATCGGG
>CALBEG010000041.1 GCA_937927455.1 uncultured Elioraea sp.
GTGACCCGCTGACCCGGCGCGTGGTCGACTCCTTCGTCACCGCGCGCACCGCGCTGATGGAGCAAGCGAAGCTGACGGACGACGCCTTCGCCCGTGCGCGCGCCCTGCCGTACACCTACCTCTGATCCAAGCCGGGGGAGCTTGCTGGCTCCCCCGCTTGTCCCTTGCAGATCCCTCTTGTCATCGCCGCCACCACCGTCGGCATGCTGGGATAGGCGCGTTTCAGCGCGAGCCCGATCAAGCCGACCGCGACCGGGTTGGCGCAGCGTTGGCGGCTGAGCACGGCGCGCGCGGCCAACACCATTAACGCCAGCATGATCGGTGCCTCGATCGCCACCGCCGCAGTCGCGCCGATCGAGGGTTCGAGGGCGGTGACGCGGATCGGTCCGAGGATCGCACCGGCGGTGAAACAGAACGCGAAAAAGAGAAGCCCCGCTCTCGCTGACAGGGTCACGGGGCGCAGACCCGAGTCATATCGCCTGCGCTGAGGCCTCGGACCGCACGCCCTTCACGCGCTGCGCGAGTGCCGCCGCCATGAAGTCGTCAAGATCCCCAGCCAGCACGGCCTGCGGGTTGCCCTTCTCCACCCCCGTGCGCAGGTCCTTCACCATCTGGTAGGGCTGAAGCACGTAGGAGCGGATCTGGTGGCCCCAGCCGATGTCGGTCTTCACCCCGGCGTGCTGCGCGGCCTGCTCCTCGCGCTTCTGCAGCTCGAGCTCGTAAAGTCTCGCCCGCAGCATCTCCATCGCCGTCGCGCGGTTGCGGTGCTGGCTGCGGTCCTGCCGGCAGGCGACGACAATCCCCGTCGGCACGTGCCGGATGCGAATCGCGCTTTCCGTCTTGTTCACGTGCTGCCCGCCTGCACCGGAGGCGCGCATAGTGTCGACCTCGAGGTCTTCGTCGCGGATTTCGATGGCGATCGCTTCGTCCACCACCGGCGAGACGCCGACAGAGGCAAACGAGGTCTGCCGGCGGGCATTGGCATCGAAGGGGCTGATCCGCACCAGCCGATGCACCCCGGATTCGGTCTTCAGCCAGCCATAGGCGTTGGGGCCGATCACCTTGATGGTGGCACTCTTAATGCCGGCCTGTTCGCCGTCGGATCGTTCCACCAGCTCCACCTTGTAGCCGTGGCTCTCCGCCCAGCGCACATACATCCGCAGCAGCATTTCTGCCCAATCCTGGGCATCGACGCCGCCCGCGCCAGCGTTGATCTCGATATAGGCGTCGTTGCCGTCGGCTTCGCCGGACAGGAGCGATTCGATTTCGCGCCGATGCGCTGCCTCGGCGAGCGCGCGCAGGTCGACGGTGATGGCGTCAAGCGTCGCCTGGTCTCCTTCCGCTTCGGCCAGTTCGGCAAGCCCCACGGCATCCGCCGCCTCGCGCTCGATACTTTCAACGGCTTCAATCTGGGCGGCGAGGCGGTTGCGCTCGCGCATCACCTTCTGCGCCGCCTCGGGGTCGTTCCAAAGCTCCGGGTCCTCGGCCCGCGCGTTCAGCTCAGCGAGACGCTTGACCGCGGCGTCCCAGTCAAAGATGCCTCCTCAGCAGACCGACCGATTGGGCGATCTGCTCTTTCAGCGCGACGATCTCCGTTCGCATCACAAGCTCCCTTCTGCCGCGGTGCCGCGGCGAGGCGCGGTCAATACAGCCCGCCCAAGGAGGCGTCTAGCGCCGCCGCACCGGAGGCCCCGCGCCCACCGCCGGAGGCCGCCCCGATCACGCCAGAGGGTTCTCCCTCAGCTCCCGGCTCGGTCCCTGGGCGGAAGGCCTCGAGCAGCGCCCCTGGCGCATTCGCTGGGGCTGGCTCTCCCGTGTTTGGGTTTACCCACACGAGGCGCACACCCTCAGGGGCGCGGAACGGCACCACGGGGCGGCCCTCGAGCGCCTCGCGCATAAAGGCGCTGAAGATGGGGGCGGCAACATTGCCCCCCGTCTCGTTGTCGCGGGCCCCACCTAAGGGGCGGGGTTCGTCGAAGCCCACCCACACCGCCGCCACCAGGTCGGGCGTGAAGCCGACGAACCAGGCATCGAGCCAGTCGTTGGTGGTGCCCGTCTTGCCAGCGACGGGGCGGCCGATATTGGCGCGGCTGCCGGTGCCGCGGGTGACCACGCCTTGCAGGATGGAGACCATCTGGAAGGCGGAGATCGGGTCGGTTGCCTGCTCCCGCACGTCCGGCAATTCGGGTGGGGAGGGGCCAGGCGAGGGCTCGCGGCAGCGGTCGCAGGGGCGGCGGTCGGCGCGCAAGATGATCTTGCCGTTGCGGTCCTGCACCGAGTCGATCAGCGACGGCTCTACCCGCTTGCCGCCGTTGGCAAAGGCAGCGTAGCCGGCCGCCATGCGCAGCACGGTCGTTTCGCCCGCGCCAAGCGCCATCGCATAGGTGTGGTCGAGCGTGTCGATCACGCCGAAGCGTCGGGCGGCGTCGGCCACACGGTCGAGCCCCATCTGGGCGGCGAGCCGGATGGTCATCAGGTTTTTCGATTTCTCCATGCCAACCCGGATCGGGGTGGGGCCTCCAAACTCGCTCTCGTTGTAGTTGGTCGGCCGCCAGCGGCCCTGGCCAGGCCCGAGATCGACAACAAAGGGGGCATCCAGCACCCTTTGGGTCGGCGGCAGCCCCGCCTCAAAGGCTGTGATGTAGACAAAGGGCTTGAAGGCGGAGCCCGGCTGACGCTGCGCCTGGGTGGCGCGATTGAACCAAGACTTCTCAAACGACCAGCCTCCCGAGAGGGCGAGCACCCGCCCGGTGGTCGGATCAAGCGCTACCAAGGCCCCCTCTACCGTCGGCACCTGACGGAGGCTTGCGCGCTCGGGCAGGGCGGGGCGGGCTGGGCGGTTGCGCGCCGCTGGCTGGGCCGGTTCGGCAGGCAGAGGCTCGATTAGGATCACGTCTCCGACGGCGACGACGTCAGAGGCAGCGCGCGGCGCAGGGCCCAGGCTGCCGTTCGGCAGAGCCCTCCGCGCCCAGGCCATTTCGGCCAGCGGCAAAGCCATGATGCGCGGCATCGCCGGCAGGTTGGGCCGTTCTGCCCTCTCCAGCCAGCCGACTCGCGCCTGCTCGCGCCCGACCTCCAGCACCACCGCGACCCGCCAGGCGGGAAGCGTGCCGGCAGGGCGCGGCGTGGTGGCGAGCCCTTCGACCCAGGCGGTGGCGAGACGGTCGGGCGGCAGGTCGATCCGCGCGATAGGG
>CALBEG010000042.1 GCA_937927455.1 uncultured Elioraea sp.
GGCCGCGCGGGGGGAAGTCGCTTCGGTACTGATCCCAGCCGGTCGATCACGGCCTGGGCGAAGGCGCGCGTTCCGACCTTCCGCCGCGTCTGCGGGCCGGCGATGTCGGCGGTGTGCACGCCGTCCTCGATCGTCACCGCCCAGGCGTCCGCCACGCGGCGCGCCACCTCACCCTGGCCGACGTGACGCAACATCTCCACCGCGGCGAGCAGTAGCCCCGACGGATTGGCGAGGTCCTGGCCGGCGATGTCGGGGGCGGAGCCGTGCACGGCCTCGAACATCGCCGCCCGCTCGCCGATGTTGGCGGAAGGAGCAAGGCCCACGCTGCCCGCCACCTCGGCTGCAATGTCGCTGACGATGTCGCCGTAGAGGTTGGGGCAGACGACGACGTCGAAGCGTTCGGGGCGCGTGGCAAGGCGGGCGGCGCCGATGTCGACGATCATGTGCTCGGCCTCGAGGTCGGGATACTCGGCCGCCACCTCGTCGAACACGCGGTGGAACAGGCCATCGGTCATCTTCATGATGTTGTCCTTGATCATGCAGGTGACCTTGCGCCGCCCGCTGGCGGCGAGCGCGAAGGCGTAGCGGATCAGCCGCTCCGTGCCCGGGCGGGAGATCAGCTTCAGGCACTGCACCACCTCCTGGGTCTGCCGGTGCTCGATCCCCGCATAGAGGTCCTCCTCGTTCTCGCGCACGATGATGAGGTCGATCGCGGGGTGCGCGGCGGGCACGAAGGGGGCGTAGGCGCGCACAGGGCGCACATTGGCGAACAGACCGAGCGCTTTGCGCAGGGTGACGTTGAGCGACTTCACCCCCTTGCCCTGGGGCGTGGTGATCGGGCCCTTGAGCAGAAGCCGGGTGCGGCGGATCGAACCCCACGCCTCGGGCGAAAGCCCGGAACTGTTCCCCGCCCGGTAGAGCTCTTCGCCGATCGCGATCTCCTCGATCGCAAGACGTGCTCCGGCCGCCTCGAGCACGGCGAGGGTGGCGTCCATGATCTCGGGCCCGATGCCATCGCCGCGCGCCACCGTCACCGGCACGGGCCCGGCGGTCGGGTGGGAGAGGGCTTGCGGGCGGATCTGCACGGTCATTGGAGCGGTCCTCGACGGTGATGGACGGCGCTCTCTGCCACGCCGGGATGCTTTGCAGAACCCTTTGGTCGATGCAGTGTGCTATTGCCTATAGCAATGGATCGCTTCGCTCCCCCCGACCTCGCCCTGCTCGACCCCACGCTCCTGCTCAGCTTCGTCGCAGTGGCGGAAACCGCCTCGTTGACGCGGGGAGCACGCCGCCTCGGCCTTGCCCAGCCCACGGTGAGCCTCAGGATCAAGCGGCTGGAAACCGCCCTCGGCCAGGCTTTGTTCGACCGCGGGCTGCGACGGCTCACCCTTACCCCAGCGGGCGAGGTGCTGCTTGGCTACGCGCGCCGCATTCTCGCTCTCGCCGACGAGGTCAGGGCCCGGCTGAGCGAAGCGGGGATGGAGGGAACGGTGCGGCTTGGCACGCCGGAGGACTTCGCCACCACCCACCTCGCCTGGGTGCTTGCCCGGTTCGCCGCTGGCCATCCGCGCACCGCGCTCGCGGTGACGACCGACCTGACCCTCAACCTGCTCGAACGGTTTCGCGGCGGCGAGTTCGATCTCGTTTTGGTCAAGCGCGAGCCCGGCGGCGCGGGGGGCGGCGTGCGGGTGTGGCGGGAGGCGCTGGTGTGGGCAGCGGCGCGCGAGGATTGGTTCGCCACGGACAGAGTTCTTCCCCTCGTCGTCTCGCCCGCGCCGTGTGTCTATCGCCGCCGTGCCCTGGAGGCGTTGCAGGGGGCGGGACGGGCATGGCGCATCGCCTACACCTCCACCTCGCTCGCCGGCACCCAGGCGGCGGTGCGCGCAGGCCTCGGCGTGACGGTCCTGCCGCGCGGCATGGTGCCGCCCGATCTCATGGTGCTCGGCGCCGCGCACGGCGCGCCGGACCTGCGCGAAACCGAAATCGCGCTGCTCACGGCCGAACCGCTCTCGCGCCCGGCCGCGCGTCTCGCCGAGCATGTTGTGCGCTCTCTGGAGCGGGGCTGATCCCCTCCTCCCCTGCCCTTGTGCCTTCGGCGCGGGCTGAATACATGGCGGAACGGGCGGGTCGCGCATGGGGCGCGGCCCAGGGTTTGGGGCTCCGCTCCGGTGCCCGGCAGGGGCCGGCCGGAGCCGCCGCAAAGGAGCAGCTCCGCAATGAGCAAAGTCATCGGCATCGACCTCGGCACCACCAACTCCTGTGTCGCGGTGATGGAGGGCAAGGACGTCCGCGTGATCGAGAACGCGGAAGGCGCGCGCACCACCCCCTCCATGGTCGCCTTCACCGACAGCGGCGAACGCCTCGTCGGCCAGGCAGCGAAGCGCCAGGCGGTGACCAACCCGACCAACACCTTCTTCGCCGTCAAGCGGCTGATCGGCCGCCGCTACGACGACCCGGTGGTCCAGAAGGACATCGGGATGGTGCCCTACAAGATCATCCGCGCCGACAATGGCGACGCCTGGGTGGAAGCGCGCGGCGAGCGCTACTCGCCCTCGCAGATCTCGGCCTTCGTGCTGATGAAGATGAAGGAGACGGCCGAGGCCTATCTGGGCCAGAAGGTGACGCAGGCCGTCATCACCGTCCCGGCCTACTTCAACGACGCCCAGCGCCAGGCGACGAAGGACGCAGGCCGCATCGCCGGGCTCGAGGTGCTGCGCATCATCAACGAGCCGACCGCCGCCGCACTCGCCTACGGCCTCGACAAGAAGAAGTCGGGCACCATCGCCGTCTACGACTTGGGCGGCGGCACCTTCGACATCTCCATCCTCGAGATCGGGGACGGCGTGTTCGAGGTGAAGGCGACCAACGGCGACACGTTCCTCGGCGGCGAGGACTTCGACAAGCGAGTCATCGACTGGCTCGCCGATGAGTTCAAGCGCGACCAGGGCATTGATCTGCGCAACGACAAGCTCGCTCTGCAGCGGCTGAAGGAGGCCGCCGAGAAGGCAAAGATCGAGCTCTCTTCGGCGATGGAGACGGAGATCAACCTCCCCTTCATCACCGCTGATGCGACCGGCCCCAAGCACCTCGTGATGAAGCTCTCGCGCGCCAAGCTCGAGGCCCTGGTCGACGACCTGATCGAGAAGACTCTCGAGCCCTGCCGCCAAGCCCTGAAGGATGCCGGCATCACCGCGGGCGAGGTCGATGAGGTGATCCTGGTCGGCGGCATGACGCGGATGCCGAAGATTATCGAGACGGTGAAGCGCTTCTTCGGCAAAGACCCGGCGCGCAACGTTAACCCCGATGAAGTGGTCGCCGTCGGGGCCGCCATTCAGGGTGCGGTGCTGAAGGGCGAGGTGAAGGACGTGCTGCTGCTCGACGTCACCCCCCTCTCCTTGGGCATCGAGACACTGGGCGGCGTGTTCACGCGCCTGATCGAGCGCAACACCACAATCCCCACGCGCAAGAGCCAGATCTTCTCCACCGCCGACGACAACCAGACGGCGGTAACGATCAAGGTCTACCAGGGCGAGCGCGAAATGGCGGCCGACAACAAGCTGCTCGGCCAGTTCGACTTGGTCGGCATCCCGCCCGCACCGCGCGGCGTGCCGCAGATTGAGGTCACCTTTGACATCGACGCCAACGGCATCGTCTCCGTCTCGGCGAAGGATAAGGCCACCGGCAAAGAGCAGCAGATCCGCATCCAGCCCTCGGGCGGGCTCAGCGAGGCCGAGATCCAGCGCATGGTGAAAGAGGCCGAAGCCAATGCCGAGGCCGACCGGCGCAAGCGGGAACTCGTCGAGGCGCGCAACCAGGCCGATGCGCTGATCTACCAGACCGAGAAGACGCTGAAGGAGAACGCCGACAAACTCGGCGCCGCGCCCGAGAAGGAGGCGGTCGAGCGGGCGATCTCCGATCTGCGCGCGGTGAAGGAGGGCGACGACCTTTCTGCCATCAAGGCGAAGACGGACGCTCTCGCCCAGGCCTCGATGAAGCTCGGCGAACTGATGTACCGCCAGGCGCAAAGCACGCCCGGTGGCGATCCGGGCGCGTCCGGGTCGGGCGGGGCGTCCGCTTCAAGCGAGAAGGTGGTGGACGCCGACTTCGAGGACGTGGACGAGAAGAAGAAGAAGTCGGCGTGACGCGCGGAGGCGTTGCGACGCGCGGGGTGGCGACAGAGCGTCGCTGCCCCGCGGCCTGCGCGTGCGCCGCTAGGATCGCGGCCTGACCATGGCGAAACGCGACTATTACGCCGTCCTCGGGGTGGCGCGAGATGCGAGCGCGGAGGAGATTAAGAAGGCCTACCGCAAGCTCGCGATGCAGTATCACCCGGACCGCAACCCGGGTGACAAGTCGGCCGAGGCCAAGTTCAAAGAGGTGAACGAGGCCTACGACGTTCTCAAGGACCCCGAAAAACGCGCGGCCTACGACCGCTATGGCCACGCCGCCTTTGACCCCGCGGCCGGGGCGGGCCCGCGCGGCGGTTTCGCCGGCGGCTTCGCGGGTGGGGGCTCGTTCGCCGACATCTTCGACGAGATGTTCAGCGAGTTCATGGGGGGGGCGCGGCGCGGCGGGGCTGCGGCCGGTCGCGGGGCTGATCTGCGCGCCCAGGTCGAAATCACGCTCGAGGAGGCGTTCAGCGGCAAGAAGGCCTCGCTGCGCGTGCCAACCTCTGTCGTGTGCGAGGCCTGCAAGGGCACGGGGTCCGAGGGCGGGCAGCCGCCCGTGATCTGCCCCACCTGCGGGGGCACAGGTAAGATTCGCGCCCAGCAAGGGTTTTTCCTCATCGAACGCACCTGCCCGACCTGCGGGGGCGCGGGCAAGACCGTGCGCGACCCCTGCCGCGTCTGCCATGGCGCGGGCCGGATGCAGCGCGACCGCACGCTGTCGATCGACATTCCAGCCGGGGTAGAGGACGGCATGCGGCTGCGCATCGCGGGCGCAGGCGAGGCAGGCTTCCGCGGCGGGCCGGCGGGCGACCTCTATGTTGATGTCTCCATCAAGCCGCACCCGCTCTTTCAGCGCGAAGGAGCGAACATCTACTGTCGCGTGCCGCTGCGCATGACCACAGCCGCCTTGGGAGGCGCGATCGAGGTGCCGACCATCGATGGCGGGAGGGCCAAGGTAACCATCCCAGCCGGCACCCAGACGGGCGATCAATTCCGCCTGCGCGGCAAGGGCATGAGCATGGTGCGCACGGCCGCGCGCGGAGACATGTTCATCCAGGTGGCGGTGGAGACGCCCGTCAACCTGACCAAGCGCCAGCAGGACCTCCTGCGCGAGTTCGAGCGCGAGGCGGAGAAGGCGGAGAAGGCCTCGAGCCCGGAATCGGAGGGCTTCTTCGCCAAGGTCGCGAGTTTCTTCGAGGGGCGGAGCTGAGGGCGCACTGCCCGAAAAGGTGAGGCGAAGCGCGGCGGAGGAAGCCATGGCGTCTGCGTTCGACCTTGGAGCGTTCGTCGAAGCCATCGTGCTGGCAGCCCTGCGCATCGCAGGGTTGGCGGCGGCACTGGCCCTGGTCGTTGCGGCTCTCGCCTCGCTCACCCCTTTGCTGGCGCTCGCCCGGGCCTGGGCGTTGCCCTTCACCCTCTCTGGCCTCGCCTGCTGACGCGACCCGGCCCGGCGGCGCGGGCGCTTGACCTGCGCGCGCGGTTTCGCCATAGGGGCGCCTCGCGCGGGCTTGCGCCTCCGCGAGCGATGAGGTTTAGCGCGGGTGATTCCCGCGCAACGCGTTTCCGAAGGACGAGACCGATGTACGCCGTCATCCGCGCCTCGGGCAAACAGCTTCGCGTTCGCCCCGGCGCCGTGGTCAAGATGGATCGGCTGGATGCCGATCCGGGCCAGACCGTCACCTTCACCGATGTGCTGATGGTTGGCACAGATCAGGGGGTGACCATTGGCGCGCCCACCGTTCCTGGCGCGGCAGTCTCTGCCACCGTGCTCGAGAACCGCAAGGACGAGAAGATCCTCGTCTTCAAGAAGCGTCGGCGCAAGAACAGCCGGCGTTTGCGCGGCCATCGCCAGCACGTCACCATCCTGCGCATCGGCGACATTACGGCCTAAAGCCCCGGAGGCTTCGAAGCATGGCACACAAGAAGGCAGGCGGCTCCTCGCGCAATGGCCGCGATTCGATCGGGCGCCGGCTTGGCGTAAAGCGTTTCGGCGGCGAGATTGTACGCGCAGGCAACATTCTCGTCCGTCAGCGCGGCACCAAGATGAAGCCTGGCCGCAATGTCGGCGTGGGGCGCGACCACACGCTGTTCGCGCTGGTCGACGGCCGTGTGGTGTTCGAGCGCAAGGCGGAGGACCGCGTGCACGTCTCCATCGTTCCCCTTCCGCCGCCCGTTCCGGCAGCGGAGTGACGCGCACGGGCCCGACGCGCCACCCTCGATGACCGTTCGAAAGGGGCCCTGCGTGGGCCCCTTTCGCTTTGGCGGGTGAGATGAAGTTCCTCGACCAGGCGAAGATCTGGGTGAAGGCCGGAGACGGCGGCAACGGCTGCGTTGCCTTCCGCCGCGAGAAGTTCATCGAGTTCGGCGGCCCCTGGGGCGGGGACGGCGGCAAGGGCGGCGACGTCGTCCTCGAGGCGGTGGCGAACCTCAACACCCTGATCGACTATCGCTACGCCCAGCACTTCCGCGCCGAACGCGGCGAGGACGGCAAGGGCAAGGAGAGGACGGGCCGGAATGGCGACGACCTGGTGCTGAAGGTTCCTGTCGGCACCCAGATCCTGGCCGATGACCGCGAGACCCTGCTCGCCGACCTTGACCGGCCGGGCGCCCGCGTTGTGCTCGCCCGCGGCGGGCGCGGCGGCTTCGGCAACGCGCACTACAAATCCTCCACCAACCGCGCCCCGCGCCGTGCCGATCCAGGCGAACCCGGAGAGGAACGCTGGGTATGGCTTCGGCTGAAGCTGCTTGCCGATGCCGGCCTCATCGGCCTGCCGAATGCGGGCAAATCCTCCTTCCTCGCCGCGGTGACCGCCGCCAGGCCGAAGATCGCCGACTATCCCTTCACCACGCTGCATCCGAACCTCGGCGTGGTGCGCGTCGATGAGGCGGAGTTCGTGCTCGCTGACATCCCGGGCCTGATCGAAGGCGCGCATGAGGGGGCGGGGCTCGGCGACCGTTTCCTCGGCCACATCGAGCGCTGCCGGGTGCTGCTCCACGTGGTCGACGGCACTCTGCCACACCCCTCCAAGGCCTATCGCACGGTGCGGGAGGAACTCACCGCCTACGGCGCGGGGCTTGCCGAAAAGCCCGAACTCGTTGCGCTGAACAAGGCGGATGCGCTCGCACCCCGTGTGCTCGCCTCGCGCCGGGCGGCGCTGGCCAGGGCGTCGGGCCGGCCAGTGTTCGTCTGTTCCGCTGCCAGCGGCCAGGGCCTGCGCGAGATCGTGCGCGCGCTCGCCGCCGTCATCTTGGAAGCGCGCGAGGAGGCGGCATGACGCCGCTGTCGGCGAAGCGCCTGGTGGTGAAGGTCGGCTCCGCCCTTCTGGTCGACGAGGCGACGGCCGCGCCGCGCGCCGCCTGGCTTGCTGCGCTGGCTGAGGACATTGCCGAACTGCGCCGGGTTGGGATCGAGGTGGTGGTCGTTTCTTCGGGCGCGATTGCGCTCGGGCGCATGCGGCTGCCCGGCCTGCCGCCCAAGGCGCGCATGCGGCTCGAGGAGAAGCAGGCCGCGGCGGCGGCGGGGCAGATTGCCCTCGCCCGCGCCTGGGAGGAGGTGCTCGCCCCCCATCGTCTGCCCGCGGCCCAGGTGCTGCTCACCCTTGACGATTCCGAGGATCGCCGGCGCTACCTTAATGCCCGCGCCACGCTGGAGACCTTGCTTGCATACGGTGCCGTTCCGGTGATCAACGAGAACGACACGGTGGCGACCGCCGAAATTCGTTTCGGGGACAACGACCGTCTTGCCGCGCGCGTGGCGGAAATGATTGCCGCTGATCTGCTGGTGCTGCTGTCCGACATCGACGGGCTCTACACTGCCGATCCGCGCAAGGATCCGTCGGCGAAGCATATTCCCGAGGTCGCCGCGATCACGCCCGAGATCGAGGCGATGGCGGGCGATGCGATGCCTGGGGTGAGCACGGGTGGGATGGTGACCAAGCTCGCCGCGGCGCGGATCGCGACACGCGCTGGCTGCCGAATGGTGATCGCGAATGGCCGTGCTCCGCACGCGCTCGCCGACGTGATCGCGGGTCGCGCCCGGCGCACGCTGTTTTACGCCACCGCTGCCCCACGCAGTGCCTGGAAGACATGGATTGCAGGCAGCCTCGCACCCCAAGGAACGATTGTGGTCGATGAGGGGGCCGTGCGTGCCTTGCTCGCGGGGCGGTCTCTGCTTCCTGCCGGGGTGCGCGCGGTGGAGGGTGCCTTCGCGCGCGGGGACTGCGTAATCGTCGCTGGTCCGGATCGTTCTCCGGTCGCACGGGGCTTGGCCAACTACGCTGCCGAGGACGCGCGCCGAATCATGGGCCGGCATTCGCGCGAGATCGCCGCCATTCTCGGTTTTGAGGGGCGCGAGGAGCTGATCCACCGCGACGATCTCGCCTTGCTTTGAAACTCACGCCACAACCGCAAGGACGAGCGCGAGGGTGAGCGGCAGGGTGGCGAGCGAAGCCAAGGTCTGCAGGGTGGTGATGGCGCTCATCAGCGCAGCATCGCCACCGAGCTGCCGCGCCAGGATGTAGGCTGAGGTGGCGGTCGGCAGGGCAGCGAACAGCACCGCAACCAGCGCAGGCGGCCCGCTCACCCCGAACGCGAGGCAGGCAGCGGCCGTGAGCGACGGGAGCACGAAGAACTTCATCGCGCAGGCGAGAAGAATGCCGCGCGGTTCCGCCCCCAGCACGCGCGGGCTGAAGGCAGCGCCAACGCAAAGCAAGCCCAACGGCAAGGCGGCTTGACCCACCGTGCGCAGGGCGGTCGCCACAACGCCCGGTATTGGCGCCGCTGTCGCCTGCCACACCGCACCCGCCGCCGTGCCGAGGATGAGCGGATTGGTGGCGAGCGCCGCAAGCGTGCCGAACACACTCGGCCGCGTCGTGCCGAAGGCAGCGAAGGCGAGCACGGAAAGCACATTCACCGTCGGCACGATCAGCCCGTTCGCCACCGCGGCGAGCCCGACGCCCGGCGCGCCAAGGAGGGCGGTGGTGAAGGCGAGGCCGAGATAGTTGTTGAACCGGATCGAGCCCTGGAAGACAGAGGTGAAGGCCGCGCCGCTGATGGCGAGCCGCTGCCGGATGACGACGAGCAGGGCGGAGACGGCGAGGATCGGGCCGATGATCGCGAGGGCGAGGGGGGCGAGCGGCACGGCGGCGAGATCGGCCGTGCCAAGGCCGTGCGCGAGAAAGGCCGGCAGCAGCACGACATAGCAGAGCCGCTCCGCCCCCGCCCAGAATGCCTCAGCGAGCGCGCCCGCCTGACGCAGCCCCCAGCCGAGCGCGATGACGAGCACGACGGGAACAAGGGCGGTGAGGACGACCGCGAAACTCTCGGTCATAGGCAGGATCGGTCGGCGCACCGACCGCCGCGTGTGGCAACGCAGTGCTGCGTCATCGATTCGTCACCGCACCTTCATCGGCGTGTTGCGAAGGGAAGCTACGACTCAGGGTTGAACGCTGAAAACCTCAAGAGGGGATGCACACCATGGCTCTGACCCGACGTCGTTTCGGCTTGCTCGCGGGTGCTGCCGCGCTCGCCACGCCGGCGATCATTCCCGTTCGCGATGGCGCCTATGCCCAGGTGGCAGGCGCGGCTGGACGGCCCCGAAACGTGATCCTGATGATCAGCGACGGCGCTGGTTTCCACACCTGGAACGCTGCCTCGTACTACGAGTTCGGTGAGCTCGGCAGGCAGGTTTATGACCGGTTCCCGGTCAAGACGCTGATGACGACCTTTCCGCTGAACACCTCGACCAAGCCGACAAACGACCCGGCGGCAAAGGTTGGTTATGATCCCGCCAAGGCGTGGTCGATGGAACCGATGGCTGGAGAGTTCGTGGGCGAGGTTCGCAAAGTGCCCTACCGCAACCTTTTCGCCGGCTATCATTACGTGCGCCAAGATTATGTCGACAGCGCGGCAGCGGGCACGGCGCTTTCCTCCGGTATTAAAACCTACAACAACGCGATCAACTTCGACAATTCCGGTAAGCCTGTGCGTATGGTCGGCGATATCGCGAAATCTGCCGGCAAGGCGCTCGGCGTCGTCACCTCCGTGCAGGTTAGCCACGCCACGCCAGCCGCCTTCTCGGCGCACAACATCAGCCGCAACAACTACGCTGAGATTGGGCGCGAGCAGGCCGAGACCGGCCTGTGCGATGTGCTGTTGGGTGCTGGGCACCCGGCCTTCGACGACAACGGCCGTTATCGTGCTCCCACCTCTGACCGCGCGTTCCAATACGTTGGCGGACCAGAGACTTATGTGAAGCTGACGACGGGGCGCACCGCGTACCACTGGCTGGAAACGAAGGAGGACTTCGAGGCCCTCGCCGCGGGGACGCTTCGCCTCACCAAAGAGAAGGTGTTTGGTGTCGCTCAGGTTGCCACTACGCTGCAGTATCAGCGCGCGGGCAGGGAGATGGGCAATCTGAACAGCAACGTGCCCGATCTCGCGACCATGACCCAGGGTGCGCTGAACATCTTGTCTCGCCACCGCAACGGATTTTTCCTGATGGTCGAGGGAGGTGCGGTCGACTGGGCCGCGCACGGCAACAACACCGGCCGCATCATCGAAGAGCAGATCGACTTCAACAAGGCGGTACGCACGGTTGTATCCTGGATCGAGCGCAACGGCGGGTTTGAAGAGAACCTGCTGATCGTCACCACCGACCACGGCAACGGCATGGCCTACGGCCCGCAGTCGGACCAGTTCGCGTTCCAGCCGGTGGTCAATCGCGGTCGTGGCAACCTGCCGGAGGTGATGTGGCACTACGACACCCACACCAACGAGCTGGTGCCGGTTTGGGCCGCAGGGCCAGGCTCTGAGCGCGTGCTTGCCGCAGCGACCAAAGTGGATCCCAATGTCAGCCTCGTTGGATGGGGTGATCGCCCGCGCTATCACGACAATACGGATATCGGCCGCCTGGTGATGGAGCTCGTGGGCGGCGACCGGCGCGCGGCAGCGAACTGAACAGACTCGCGGCGAGACGGTGCGCTGAAGGGGGATGCGCTCGCGGAGCGCGCCCCCTTCCAGTGTCGCGTGCGTCACCTGTGGGAAGGCTCAAAGTCCGGGTGGTTCGCTGAGATAGCCGCTGTCCCAGCCGCAAAGGCGGGCAAGAGCGTCTGGGTCGTGCAGGCGGAGCGTGCGCGACCGCAAGGTGAGCAACCGTTCCCGTCGCAATGTCGCGAGCGCGCGGTTCACATGCTCGGCGGAAAGGCCCAGCGCATCGCCGAGCTGGGTCTGGCGCAGCGGCACCGCCACGTCCTCGTCCTTCGGCGGAACGCCTGCGTTCTGCCGCGCCGCGAGCTCGAGCATCAGCGCCCCAACACGCTGCGCGGCGTCGCGTCTGCCGAGCGAGGCGAGGCGCTCAGACAGCAGTGCATTGGACCGTGCGACGAGTTGGGCGAAAGAGACCGCGAGCGCCGGCTGGTCGTCCAGCATGGCACGAAGACGCGTGCGCGACAGCACGCAGAGGCTTGCATCCGTCACCGCCTCGACAGGATCTGAGGCCGCCCCGCGCGCGCCGATCAGGTCTCCGGGCAAAAAATCTCGCCGATCTGCCGCCGCCCGTCCGGCAGCACGCGATAGGCGAAAGCCCAGCCGGCGAACAGGGTGAGCACGACGTTCGCGCCCTCGCCACGGCGCAGCACCGCCTCGCCCGCGCGCGCCAGGCGCACGGTGGAGCGCGTGGTGGCGATGGCATCGAGTTCCGCTTCGCTCAGCGGGCGGAACAAAGCAAGCGGACGGACTGGACAGAGCCGGCAGGGCCCCGGCCGCGGCGGGGGCGCGCGTCGCGTGACCAAGCCGGGCTCCGTTCAGCGCGGTAGCGCGATCATCGCGCCGCCCGATCGCAGCGTACGCGTGGCGAGAATGTAGCGCATCAGATCCTCTCCCAACACAAGCAGGCTGAACCAGGCGCCGCGCGGTTCGGCCACCAGCGCTTCGGCATCGAAGCGCGTGGGCGCGACGTCGGCGAAATCGGGCATGCCACCATTGGCCCTTGCCCCACCGCACCACGTCCGTCGCTGCTCCGTCAATTCACTCGACCAGGCCCGCTTCGCGATCGCGCCGATCCTGTTCGCGCACGAGCCAGTAGACGGCGCCGAGGGCGAGGATAGCGGCGGCGAGTGCCAGCACGATGCCCGGTTCCGTCTTCGAGAGGTCGAGAATGATCAGCTTGCGCACAATGGCGAGCATGGCGATCAGAATCACCGCGCGCACCTGCACCACACCGAACCGCCGTTCCGCCACCACCAGGATTGAGCGCTTGAACTCGAGCGCGATGATGACGGTGAAGATGGCGCCGAACACCGTCTGGAACACCACCGGGTCGGTCGGGTCGAACACGTCGGCGAGGATGAGGGAGAGGGCAACGCGCAGGATCAGGTTCCACAGCGCCGAGAGAATGATCACCGCGATCACGCCCGTCAGCACGAGCACGACGGCCTGCTCGAACTTCTCGTACAGGGACAGCGCGCGCCACGTGTCGCGGAGCGTCTTCGACGCCCTTGCCTCTGGTTGCGCGGAAACCGTGTCAGGCATTCAGCGCGAAAGGCTCTGGTAGGCGGCGAAACCCGCCATCAGCACGATGGTCGAGGCGGGCGAGTCGATCGGGACAATCTGCACCGGCTTGGAAAATCCCTGCAGGATGGGGCCGATGACGGTGGCGGAGGAGAGACGCGGCAGCGCCTTGGTGAGGATGTGCGCCGCATGCAGCCCGGGCATGACCAGCACGTTGGCTGGGCCGCCGAGACGGCAGAACGGATAGAGAGCCTGCAGGGTCGGATCGAGCGCGACATCGGCGCTCATCTCGCCATCGTAGGCGAAGTCCGGCTTGCGTGCATCGAGCAGAGCGACCGCCTCGCGGATCGATTCCGGGATCGAACCTTTCGGGTCGCCGAAGGTGGAGAAGGAGAGGAAGGCGACGCGCGGCTCGTGCCCCATGCGCCGCGCTGCCGCTGCGGTTGCCTTGGCAATGGCGGCGAGCTGCTCCGCATCGGGTCTCTCGTGCATCGCGGTGTCGGCGACGAACACCGTGCCCTGGCTGGTGAGCAGGATGGAAATTCCGAGCAGGAGATGGCCGGGTTCGGGGTCGAGCACAAGGCGCACCCCCTCCAGGCTGACGGAGTAAGAGCGCGACAGCCCCGTCACCATCGCGTCCGCATCACCGAGCGCGACCATGCAGGCGGCGAAGACGTTACGGTCCTGGTTCACTAAGCGCTGGCAGTCGCGAAACAAAAAGCCGCGGCGCTGGAGCCGGGCATAGAGGAATTCGGCATAGCGGCGGTTCGAGCCAGAGAGCCGAGCATTGTGGATCTCTATCCCGTCCGAGCCATCAACACCGAGCGAGGCCAGGGTGTCGAGCACGCGGTCCTCGCGCCCGATCAGGATCGGTGTGCCGTAGCCCGCGTTACGGAAGGCGAGGGCGGCGCGGATGGTGCGTTCCTCCTCGCCTTCGGCGAACACGACGCGGCGCGGGTTCGCGCGCACCGCC
>CALBEG010000043.1 GCA_937927455.1 uncultured Elioraea sp.
CGGCGCGGCCGCGGGCAGGGCGAAGATCTGTTCAGCGAGGTTAAGCAGCGCCCGCGCATCCCCATCCGCCATCGCGCGCAGGGCAGCGCGCGCCTCAGCGTCCAGCGGCAGGGTGCGACCGAGCGTCGCTTCGGCGCGCGCCAGCACCGTCTCCAGTGCGGCATCGTCCAGGCGATGCAGCACGAGGACGCGGCAGCGGGAGAGCAGAGCGGCGTTCAGCACGAAGGACGGGTTCTCGGTGGTGGCGCCGATCAGAGTCACCGTGCCGTCCTCCACCACGGGCAGGAACCCGTCCTGCTGGGCGCGATTGAAGCGGTGGATTTCGTCGACGAAGAGGAGGGTGCGCCCTCCCGCAACCTGGCGCCGGCGGGCGTCATCGAAGGCGCGCTTGAGGTCGGCCACCCCCGAGAAGACGGCCGAGAGGGTGACGAAAGCCCTACCCGAGGCCGCGGCAACCAGCCGGGCGATGGTGGTCTTGCCCGACCCGGGTGGCCCCCAGAGGATGAGCGAGGCGAGCGTGTCTTGGGCGAGCATCCGGGTGATCGCGCCCTCGCGCCCGAGGAGGTGGTCCTGGCCGACGACGTCGGCGAGCGCTGTCGGGCGCAGCCGTTCGGCGAGCGGGGCGGGCGGCGCGCGGCCCTTGCGCGCGGGGGCGGTGGCGGGCAGGCCAAACAGATCGGCCTCAGCCGGCAAGGGTCGCCTCCATCACCCGCCCTTCGCGCCGGATCGCGACCCGCATCGGTCCTGCCGCCCGGTTCTGCAGAGCGGCGGAGAGGGAGGCGACGTCGCGCACTTCGCGACCTGCTACGCGCAGAATGATGTCGCCCGGGCGCAGACCGACGCGCGCGGCCGGAGAGCCCCCCCGCACCTCGATCACCACCACCCCGGTGTCGAGCAGGCCGAGGCCCAACTCGTCTGCCAAAGCGGGCGAGAGGTTGCCCACCACCGCCCCGGCGAGCGCATGGTTGCCGCGGATCAGGGTGGCGTTGCGCGGCGGCGTTTCGGGTGGGGGTTCGAGTGGCAGGGTGAGCACGACCTCCCGGCCCTGGCGGAACACGCCAAGCCGCACAGACCCGCGCGCTTCCCGCGTGGCGAGGCGAAAGCGCAGCGCCTCGGCGTCCTCCAGCGGCCGTCCATCAAAGGAGACGATCACATCGCCGCGGCGCAGCCCCGCACGGGCACCTGGAGAGTTCGGCGCAACCTCGGAAACGATGGCACCGAGCGGTCGCGGGAGCCCCACCGCCTGCGCGATCTCCGCCGTCACACTCTCGATCCGCGCCCCGATCCAGGGCCGCGCAAGCCCCGCGCCGGTGAAGCCCGCGACCACGCGGCGGACCATGTTGGAGGGGATGGCGAAACCGATGCCGATCGACCCTCCGGTGCGCGAGAAGATCGCGGTATTAATTCCAATAAGCCGCCCGTCCGTGGTGACGAGCGCGCCACCCGAATTGCCTGGATTGATCGCGGCATCCGTCTGGATGAAGAACTTGTAGTCGGTGACTCCTACTCCGGTGCGCGCCAGGGCGGAGACGATGCCCTGGGTGACGGTTTGGCCCACGCCGAAGGGGTTGCCGATGGCGAGCACGACGTCGCCGACCTCGACCTCGTCCGAATCCCGCAAGGCGAGTGCCGGCAGCCGTTCGCCCGCCACCTCGATGCGCAGCACAGCGAGATCCGTGCGCGGATCGCGCCCGAGGATTCGGGCGGGAAACTCGCGCCGGTCAGCGAGCACCGCGATGATCTCGTCGGCCTCGCCAATAACGTGATCGTTGGTGACGATGACGCCTGCCGGGTCGACGATGACGCCGGAGCCGAGCGAGGTCTGCACCTGTTCGCGCGGCGCGAAGGGCCCATCATCGAGGCCGAAGAACCGGCGGAAGAAAGGGTCTGCCAGCAGGGGGGGCGCCGTGCGCACCGTGCGTCGGGTGTAGATATTGACCACCGCCGGGGCGGCGCGACGCACGACCTCGGCATAGGAAGCGACGAGCGCGGCCTGGGTGGTGGGGCTGGCGCGCGCGGGCGCCGGGCTGGCCTGGGCGAGGATGGCGGGCGGTGCGGACGATGGTGCGGCCGGCTGCGAGACGGTCGCGCCAGGCGCGCAGGCGGTCAGAGCGACGGCGAGAACGAAACCGAAGCATCGCATGAGAGGATCATACTCCGCCTGCGCGCCACGGTCAGGCGAGGCACGGCGGCGCGACGTCAGGCGACGGGCGCAGCGAGGGGCATGCTCTCGGCCGCGCCCGCCTGGGCAAGCACGGCGTTGAGTTCACCAGCGAGTTCAACCCGCACCTCGCGCGCGATGCGGGACAGCCTTTCCGCATTGGCGAGCGCATCGCCGCTCTCGAACCAGATCGCGAAGTCGCCCTCTGCCGTGCGGGCAAACACGTCGTGGGCACCGAGGCGGCGCTTCAGCATGCCCTCGGCGTGCAAAAGCAGGCGCGACCCGTGCTCGGCCCAGGCCGGGCCAAGGGCGCGCCGCAACGCATCGAGGCGGAGAAAACGCACGTCTCCAGAGCGGAATTCCGGCGGCAGCGCCGGGGTGTGAACGGCATTGTCCTCGCGCAGGGTGACCAGGCGGAGGCGCACGCCCTCGTCCTCGATCGCCACCGACCGGAGCAGGACCGGAAGCCGCGTTCCGTCGCGACGCAAGAGCATGAGCGGCATGGCATAGGCCTCCCCGGTCGAGCGCTGGGCGGCGCGGCGGAGTGCGGCCTCCTCCCGGTTCTCCGGCGCGGTCAGGCGATCGACGGCAAGTCCGGCGAGTTCGGCCAGGGCGTAGCCGGTGAGCGCAGCGTAGGCGCGATTGGCAACGAGGATACGGTCGTCTGGGCCGACCACGGCGGCGGCGACGTCGAGCCGGCGGAACACGTCGGCGAGCACGCGGTTGAGCTGGGCCTCCTCGCGTGCGTGGCGCTCCTCCTCCGTCACGTCGCGGCCAAGAAGCAGAACGGCCGGGCCGCCGAACTCGTCGCCGAGCGGAACGAGGGAGAGAGCGAGCACGACATGGCCCCCGCTTGGCTGCGCCAGCGACACGGTGCCGTGCCAGTCGCTGCCGGCGGCGACAGCGGCGGCGAGGGCCTCGCGCGTCGGCGCCGGCGTTTCGGCCGCGATCAGGTTAGAGAAGCGCGATCCGACAAGGCTTGCGCAGTCAAGCCCGGCACACTCGGCGAAAACGGAATTGGCAAACACCACCCTGCCGTCGCCGCAGCGCAGGACGAGGAGAGCGAGGCGCGCACGCTCGAAAGCGTGCAGGAGGGGGCGAAGCACAGCGGGACACTCCTGCCAACGCGCCATGTTCCCTACATCTGCGTTAACAACCCGTTTCCCCCGTTCGCTGACCGCAACTGGGCGCGCTCAGCTGTTCGGCCCACGGTCCATCGCGAAAGGTTGCCACCGCTTCAGCCCCGAGGCTGCGAGCACGCTTGGGTTGACGCAGGACATCGGCCAGCGCCCCGTCAGCACAAGCGCGATTTCCTGCCCCACACGGCGCTTACGCGCGGGGTCGAAGCGCGAGGAGGCGGACGCGTTGTGCGGCGAAAGGATGACATTCGTCATCTTCAGAAGCGGGTTATCCGGCCGTGGCGGCTCCACCTCAAGCACATCGAGGCCAGCGCCGGCGATGCGGGCCTCCTGGAGCGCGCGGATCAACGCCGCCTCATCGACGGTGGGGCCGCGACCCGTGTTGATGAAGATCGCGGATGGCTTCATCAACGCGAAGTGCCGATCCGTCAGCATCCTGCGCGTGTACGGCGTATCGGGCGCATGCATCGAGACGAAGTCGGACTGAGTCAAAACCTCCTCGAGGCTCGCCGGCAGGACGCCGAAATCCGACATCACGAGCTCCTCGACGAACGGGTCGTAGGCCATCAGGCGCAGGCCGAAGGGGGCAGCGCGCTTCGCCACCTGCCGCGCGACGCGGCCGAAGGAGATGAAGCCCAACGTGAGCCCCATCAGCCTCGGAATCTTCAGCAAGGCGGGCCTGCCTTCGCCCCAACGGCCTTCGCGCACCATGCGGTCTTGCTCGATGCAGCGGCGATGGGTGGCGAGCAGCAGCATCATCGCATGATCTGCCACCTCTTCGATGAAGGTGTCGGGGCAGTTCGTGACGGGGATGCCCTTCTCTGTCGCCGCCGCGACGTCGACCTGATCGACCCCGACCGACGCAAGCGCGATGACCCTGCATTTCGTCAGCGCCTCGATCATGCGGCGGGTGAAGCGCATGCCCTTGGCGTAGACCGCATCGGCCTCCGCGGCGCGCGCGATGAAGGCCTCCTCGGTCGGTTCGACCTCGACGATGGCGACGTCGAGGTCGCGCAACGCCTCCATCTCACAATCGTAGCCTCCGCCCTCAGTGGTGAAGGAAGCGGCGGCGGGGGTGAGCACGGTGAACCGGGCCACAAGCGATCCTTTCCTGAACGGTTCGTTCCTTCTGCGCAAGCGTGAGGAGGCTGCGCGCGACCCGACCTTGGCCCGCCCCCCCGCAAGGCGGCAAGGGGTCACAGCTCTGGCACGAGCGCGCCTCCCGGCCTTGCCCAGCGATGGCCGGGCCCGAGCGGACCCGCTGCCGGCGCTCCCCCGCCTGTGGACAGCGTGGACGGGCTCCGCCCGCCCACCCTGCTCACAGGCGAATCAGCACCATCACCCCCTTGGTTCATCTCTCGCTGCGGCATCTCGGAAGCATCCATCCTCGGGCGCCCTTCGACACAGGGATGTCCAAGGAAAAAAGGGGCCAGCTCACTGCCTGGCGAAACTGACCGTAGCGAAGCTTCTCGAGGGGTGAAGAAGGGACAGCGCTCGTCAGGTCAAAGAAGCAGCCGCCCGGCCACGAGACGAGCCACGCCGTTGCACTGGTACGCCATGTCTCGCCAGAACGGGATGATCGAACCCCCGCCGGGGCGCTGGCCATCTAGGCCAGGCAAGGCCACTCTCGCGAGAACGCCCGCTCGAAGCGATCGAGATAGGCGCCGCGGGAGGAAATCCAGGTCGAGTCGAACGCATCGAGGACATAGGCGCGCTCGTTGCCGGACAGGTCTGGCTGATAGACAGGCAGGAACGGACGCATGGATGTCTCCGGGCCA
>CALBEG010000044.1 GCA_937927455.1 uncultured Elioraea sp.
GGCGATCGGCATCGCATGCTGCGCGCCGCTCGCGAGGTCCTTCACCTGCGCCACAGCCGACGCAAGCTCGTTCTCGCCGAGGATGACGGCGGCCCGCGCGCCGATCCTGTTCGCCCGCTCCATCCGCCGCTTGAGATTGCCGCGGAACGCCATCTCGGCGCGGATGCCGGCGGCGCGGAGCGCGCAGAGCACGCCGATCGCCGCGGTCTCGGCCGCCTCGCCGACGGGAATGACGGCGACGGGCGCCACAGGCGGAGGCGGCGCATCCGCCAGCATGGCCAACCGCTCCACCCCCGCCGCCCAGCCGACAGAGGGGGTGTGGGGCCCGCCCATCTCCTCGACGAGCCCGTCATAGCGCCCGCCCGCCATCACCGTGCCCTGCGCGCCGAGGCGGTCGGTGACGAACTCGAAGGCGGTGTGGCTGTAGTAGTCGAGGCCGCGCACGATGCGCGGGTTCACCCGATGGGGCACGCCGAACACCGCAAGCCACTTCAAAAGCGCCTCCCAATGCGCGCGCGCGGGCTGTGTCAGGTGGGCGAAGATGTCCGGCGCGTCGGCGACAATGGCGCGGTCCTCAGCCTCCTTGCTGTCGAGCACGCGCAAGGGGTTGCGATGCAGCCGCGCCCTGCTTTCGGGCGAAAGACGCTCCTCGTGGCGGGAAAGGAATGCGATGAGGGCGGAACGGTAGGCGTCGCGGCTCTCTTTGTCGCCGAGCGTGTTCACCTCCAACACCGTATCCTTCGCCACCCCCAGTGCTTCGAGTATCGCCTGGCCGCAGGCGATAATTTCAGCATCCGCCAGCGCCTCGGCCGCGCCCAAGGTTTCGATGCCAATCTGGTGGAACTGGCGGTAGCGCCCCTTCTGCGGGCGTTCGTAGCGGAACATCGGCCCCGCATAGAACACTTTCTGCGGCAAGGACTGGGTGAGGCCGTTGGAGACCAGGGCGCGGCAAACCCCGGCGGTGTTCTCGGGGCGTAAGGTCACGCTGTCGCCGCCGCGGTCGAGGAACGTGTACATCTCCTTCGTCACAACGTCGGACGTGTCGCCGAGCGAGCGGGTAAAAACGCGCGTGTCCTCCAGGATGGGGGTGGCCCATTCCTCGAAGCCCCAGAGGTCGGCGATACGCCGCGCAGTGTCGATGACGTGGCGGTGGCGGCGCAGCTCCTCGCCGATCAGGTCGCGCGTTCCGCGCACGGGTTGCAGGGCGGTCACGGGGCGGTTCCTCCGAGAGGGCGGGGGATGCGGCCAAGGGGGACGCGCGTCAAGCGTCAGGGGTTTGCACATCGGCCGCCTGGCGGCTAAGCGGGCGGCAAATCCAGCTGTTTCGGGGGGAGACGCCGATGCCGAACCGACGCGCCCTGCTGGCCCTTCTGGCCGCCACCAGTTTCGCCGCTCCTGCCCTGGCGCAGGACTGGCCCGGGCGCGAGCCCCTGCGGCTGATCGTCTGTGCGCCCGGTGGCTCCACGGTCGATCTCACCGCCCGCGCTTGGGCAGAAGCGCTCAAGGAGCCGCTCTCCGGCCACCCTATTGTGGTCGAACCCCGCGCTGGGGCGGGCGGCATGATCGGGGTCGAGGCGGTGGCGCGAGCGCGGCCCGACGGCACGACCCTGCTCGTCTGCTTCCCCGGCTCGTTTACCATGATCCCGCATCTGCGCGCCAACCTGCCTGTGCGTCCGCTCGAGGACCTCAGGCCCGTCGCCCTTCTCGCCACCGCGCCCTTCGTCCTCGTCGCCCACCCCGAGGCGGGGCGGTCCTTGCCCGAGTTCCTCGCCCGCGCGCGCACCTCTGACCTCAACTACGCCTCGGTGGGGGCAGGCAGCCTCGCCCATTTGGGGATGGAGCTCCTCAAGCTGCGGACGGGACTCCGTCTTGAACACGTGCCGTATCAGGGCAGCCCCCCCGCACTGGCGGACCTTCTTGCGGGGCGGGTGGCGGCCTTCATCACCCTCCTCTCCGCGGTCGAAGGCCACATCAAGGAGGGCCGGCTCGTGCCTCTCCTTGTCACGGGGACGGAGCGCATGCCCCAGCTTCCCGCCGTGCCGACGGCGCGGGAGGCGGGCTTGCCCGATCTCACCGTGCTCACCTGGCACGGGCTGTTCGTGCCGCGCGCCACGCCCGAGCCCGTGTTCGCGAAAATCGCCGAGGCGGTGGCGAAGGCGCGGGCCAATCCCGCGCTGAAGGAGGCACTCGCCCGCGCGGGGTCGGATCTGCCCAAACTGTCTCCGGCCGAAGCTGAGGCCTTTATCCGGGCGGAATACGACACGTGGGGCGGTGTGATCCGCTCCGCCCAGATCAGGCTCGACTGAGGAGGGGGCGATGGGGGTGCTCGAGGGCAAACGCGCTGTCGTCACTGGGGCGACGCGCGGCATTGGCCGGGCGATTGCGGAACTTTTCGTGCGCGAGGGTGCCACGGTTTCCGTCTGCGCGCGCGGCGAGGAGGGCTTGATCGAGGCGCGCACGCGCTTCGCTGCCCACGCGATGGCTTGCGACCTCGCAGTGGCCAGCCAGGTTCGCGCCTACATCGACGCTGCCGCCGAAGCGCTGGGCGGCATCGACATTGTAATCAACAACGCGTCTGCCTTTGGCAGCGCGGATACGGAGGAGGGGTGGGAAGCCTCGCTTGCTGTCGATGTGATGGGCACGGTGCGCGCTTCGCTCGCTGCCATCCCCTATCTGCGCGCGGCCGGTGGGGGGGCGATTGTGCACATCACCTCGATCGCGGGCATCCGCCCCTCCGCGCGCGGCCCTGCCTACGGAGCGGCGAAGGCTGCTCTCATTCACTACGCGCAGAGCCAGGCAGTGAACCTGGCGCAGGACGGAATCAGGGTGAACACGGTCGCGCCCGGGTCGATCGAGTTTCCCGGCGGCCGGTGGGAGAAGCGGCGGTTAGCGGGCGACCCGCTTTATGAGCGGGTCCGCGCCGCCATTCCCTTCGGCCGGCTCGGCACGGCTGAGGAGGTGGCGGATGTCGTGTTGTTCCTTGTTTCGCCCGCCGCGCGCTGGGTGACGGGGCAAACGATCGCGGTGGATGGGGGGCAGATGCTTACCTAACCTAGGTTCAGAACTCATTGTCTGAGCCAAAAGGTGACGGTGGCGGCGAGGGTTGATGGCTGCGAGGAAGGTGTGCGCGCACCGGTCGTCGCGCGTGGCGATGCGTCGCCAGTCTTTCAGCCGGCCGAACATGATCTCGATGCGCTGGCGCTGGCGAGAGCGCGCGGGATTGTGCGTTATGGGCTGCTTGCGCGAGCGGGTTGAGGGGATGCAGGGCGTAATGCCGCGGGTCTGCAAGCCGGTGCGAGCCGGAGGCAACGCCCACAGGGCGGTCAAGCGGGCGCTGTCGTAGTCGCGGTCAGCGATCAGCTCGCGGGCTGGCGGCAGTCGCGGGAGCATGATGGCAGCGCCGCGATGGTCGCTCGCTTGGCCCTCGGTGAGCAGAGCAGCACGATGGGGCGTCCCTGGGCGTCGCAGACGGCGTGGGGCTTGGAGGTCAGCCCGCCCTTGGGGATCGCCCGATGCGGCGGGGAAAAGCCCCTTTTTCAGCAGGCTGGCCGCGGTGCGGTGCGCCTTGAGGTGGGTGCTG
>CALBEG010000045.1 GCA_937927455.1 uncultured Elioraea sp.
AGGACAGCGAGGCCTACATGCGGGCCGTGCTCGACCACCCCTTGCTGCGCGCCTGGTACGCGGCGGCGGCGGCGGAACCAGCAGCCTGGAAGACCGCGAAATACATGACGATTCCGCAATGAGCGCGACCTCGCTCGACCATATCGGCCTCGCCTGCCGCGACCTCGATGTCACGGCCTCCCTCTACGAACGTTTGGGGTTCACGCTGACGCCGCGCGCCACCCACTACGCTCCCGGCCCCCTCGGCACGCCCGAACCGACGGGAACCGGCAATCGCTGCGCGATGTTTCGCGAGGGCTACCTCGAACTGATCGCGCAGATCGACCCGGACCGCCCCTCCACTACCCTTGCCCGCATGCTCGCCCGCCATGAGGGGCTGCACATCATCGCTTTCAGCATCGACGATGAGCAGGCGGAACTCGCTCGACTTCGCGCCGCCGGTATCGCGATCGACGGTGTTGCCTGGCTCGAAAGGCCGATCGCGATCGACGGCAAGATTGAGTCCGCTCGCTTCGCCAGGCTCCCCTTGCCGGACGCTCCGGAAGGCAAGCTGCAGCTGATCCGCCATCTCACGCCGGAGCTCCTGTGGCGACGCGATCTCCTCTCCCACGCCAACCGCGTCGTCGCGCTCGAGGAGGTGGTGTGCGCGGCCGCCAAGCCGGACGAAACGCTGGCTCGGCTCGAGGTTCTGACCGGTGTTCCGGCTCGGCAGGGGCTGATCGCGCTCCCGCGCGGGCGCGTCCGGGTGGTGGGCAGCGAGCCCTTCCCCGGAGTTTCCGGGCCCACCTTGCCCTGGATCGCCGGCGCGGTGTTGCGGACGGAGGATGGCGGAGCGGCGATCCGCCACCTCGCCACGGGGATGGGGCGCGAGACCGAGCAGGGTTTCCTGGTGCCGCCCGACCAGGCAGGCGGTGCCGCGCTCCTGTTCGTCTGAACGATGGTCTCACCCGCCGCCATCGCCCGTTCCGTCGCGCTCTACCGCGGCAGCTCCTGGCGCCGCGCCGCCCTCCTGCGCTGGTACGCGCGCTTCCTTCGCCCGGGCGACCTTGCCTTCGACATCGGCGCCCATGTCGGCGACCGCACGGAGGCATTCCGCCGCCTCGGTGCGCGCGTCGTTGCAGTCGAACCGCAACCCGCACTCGCCCGCTACCTGCGCGGTCGCTTCGTGCGCGATCCGGGTGTGACGGTGATCGAGGCGGCAATTGATTCATCACCAGGGCGGATCGTTCTTCATCTGAACGAAGCGAACCCCACAGTGTCCACCGCCTCGGTCGATTTCGTCCGCGCGGCGGACGGCGCGCCGGGCTGGGAAGGCCAAGCCTGGACGCGGCGGACGAGCGTGCGCGGCACCACGCTTGCCGCGCTCGCCATCCGGTTTGGCCGTCCGGATTTCATCAAGATCGACGTCGAGGGCTTCGAGGATGCCGCTCTCGCTGGGCTCGACCATCCGCCGCCTGCGCTCTCCGTCGAATTCACCACCATCGCCCGCGCCATCGCATTCCGCGCGCTCGACCGTCTCGTCGCCCTCGGCTACGCGCGGTTCAACGCTTCGCTGGGAGAGAGCCTCGCCTGCGTCTTTCCCGGCCCGGTCGATGCCGGAACGGTGCGCTCCTGGCTCGACGACCTGCCCGCGGACGCGAATTCCGGCGACCTCTACGCCGCCCGCAGCGCGCGCCCGCTCTGCGGCTGAACAAGCGACGGAAAGGGCGAGGCCGGGTCGAACTCCTCGGGGATGGCGCAGATCCCACGTCGCGCGAGGAGCCGGCCCAGCCGAAGGTCAGCCGTCGCCACGCAGAACGGCACAGCCAGCAGAGCCCCGGCGATGAGCGGCAGGGCCCAAAGGAAGGCACCGAGCGAGGCTGACGCGAAGCCCAGAAGAGCCGCGAGCCCGACCGCCGAATGCCACCAGAGAGCACGCGCGGCATCGGTCAGCTGCACCGACCGATCGTCCCGTGCCTGCGGTGCCCAGCCGATGCGCTTGCCGAAGGCCATCGCCACCATCGCTGCCGTCTGGTTGACCGCCGAAATCGGCAGCAGCAGGAGGTAGAAGACGAACTCGACCGCGACCGAGAGCGCAAAGCGCATCCCCCCTCCAAAGGCGCGCAAAGCAAGCGGTTTCAGCGCGACCTCGAGCGCGCCGAGGAGTTTGGGGGCGAAGAAGAGGACGCCGAACAGCACCGTCGCAGCGATCCCGGGTGGCGCCGACACCGCGGCGGCGGGAGCAGCGTCGTGCGCGTTGATCAGCGCAAGCGCGACGATGGCACAGACGATGGGCGCGAACAGGAACAAGAGGATTGCAAGTACGAGCTGCACCCGCCCCATCAGGCGAAAAAGCGGCAGGCGGAGAAGCGCGAAGTACTGCAGGTTGCCCGCCATCCATCGCAAATCGCGCGCGAGGAAGTCGAGCAAAGTGGGCGGGTTCGCTTCGTAGGACCCCTGTTCGAGCGGATCGAGCCGAACCTCCCAACCGGCACCACGCAACAGCGCGGCTTCGACTTGGTCGTGGCTGAGAATCCGCCCACCCGAAGGAAGTGTCGGCAGTGCGGCATGGTCGCGGAACGGCGCGAGGCGGATGATCGCGTTGTGCCCCCAATAGGGCCCGTCAGGACCCTGCCACCAGGCCATGCCGGCGGCATAGGCGCGCATGCCATGCCGCATGCCGAACTGAAAAAGGCGCGGAAAAGGCGACAGCGCAGGCCGCGCGACGATGAGGGTCTGGATCAGGGCGACGCGCGGATTCGCCTGCATCAGTCGCACCAGCCGAAGCACGCAGCCGGCCGTCATCACGGAGTCCGCGTCGAGAACGATCATCGTCTCGAAGCCGGCCGAGCGGTGGCGCACGAACTCCATCACGTTGCCCGCCTTGTAGCCTTCATTGTGCTCACGCCGGCGATATAAAAGCCGCAGACCCTCAGGCAGGCCCGCACGGAACGACGCGACCGCGCGCTCCTCCTCCTCGGCGTGCGTCGCGTCCTGCGTGTCGGACAGCACGACAAGCGCGAACCGCTCAGCCAAACCTTCCGCCGCAAGCTCCTGCAGGAGGGGGCGCTGGCGGGCGAGCACGGCCGCGGTATCCTCGTTGCGGATGCAGAGCACGAGCGCGGTGTCGATCGCGATCGCGGTCCTCTCGTCGAACACCACCTCCGACCACACCGTGCGCAGCGGGTCCTGCTGCCGCATGAGCACCACGAAGCCGATCAGAGCCGAGGCGCCGAGATTGGCCACCCAGGGCGCGATCAATGCAGCGAGCGCGAGAATGGCGGCCTCCGCCATCGTCCACCCGCCCTCGGCGAGGGCGCGCGCGAGCAGCGCGAGCGGGATCGCCGCGAGGACGAGGATCAGAGCGAGACAGAGCAAGCGTCGCGCGATCATGGGCGCACGCCTGCCAGCCGATCATGGCGAGGATCGGGCGCGCGCGCGCGAAGCGGCGTAGGCGCGCAGGACCGGGGGCGCCAGCACGAGGGCGGCTGCGATGGCGAGGAACGCCGCCGAAATCGGCCGCGTGAGGAAGGTCGTCACATCGCCCTGGCTGATTGTCATCGCCTGCCGAAAGGACTGCTCCGCCAGCGGCCCGAGAATCATGCCGATGACGACGGGAGCGACCGGAAAGTCATAGCGTTTCATCAGCATTCCGACGAGGCCGACCGCGTACATCACCGCGAGGTCGATGACGGAGTTCGCCACCCCATAGGCTCCGATGGTGGCAAACACCAGGATGCCGCCGTAGAGCTGCGGGCGGGGAATGCGCAACACGCGCACCCAGAGGCCAATCAGCGGCAAGTTCAGCACGAGCAACATCGCATTGCCGATGTAGAGGCTCGCGATCATGCTCCACACCAATTCGCCCTGGGTCTGGAACAAGAGCGGCCCTGGCTGGATGCCATAGGACTGGAAGGCGGAAAGCATGATCGCCGCTGTCACTGAAGTCGGCAGGCCCAAGGTGAGCATCGGCATCAACACCCCGGCAGCGGAGGCGTTGTTGGCGGCCTCCGGCCCCGCCACCCCCTCGATCGCGCCACGGCCAAACTCCTCCGGCCGGCGAGCGAGCTTGCGCTCGATGTAATACGAGAAGAAGGTCGGCAGCTCGGCACCTCCCGCTGGAATCGCGCCGAAGGGGAAGCCGATCAGAGCGCCCCTCAGCCAGGGCTTCCAGGAGCGGACGAAATCCTCGCGCGTGAGCCAAAGCGAGCCGGAGAGGGGCAGAAGCTCGTCCTCGCCGTAGCGGTGGCGCGCGGCGAGATGCAGCGTCTCGGCCACCGCGAACAGCCCGACCGCGACGATCGTCACCTCGATGCCGTCGAGCAGCTCGATCAGGCCAAAGGTGAAGCGCGGCTGGCCGGTCTGCAGATCGACCCCGACGATGCCGAACACGAGCCCGAGGAAGAGCATTGTGAGCCCCCGGACCGCAGAAGAGCCGAGCACAGCGGAGACCGCGACGAAGGCGATCACCATCAGCGAGAAATATTCCGCCGGCCCGAGCTTCAGCGCGAGCTCGACCACAACGGGGGCGAAGAAGGTGAGCGCAGCGGTGGCGATGGTTCCGGCAACGAAACTGCCGATCGCAGCGGTGGCAAGCGCGGGGCCTGCCCTGCCTCTCTTCGCCATCTGGAACCCCTCGAGCGCGGTGATGATGGTCGCACTCTCGCCCGGCGTGTTGAGCAGGATGGAGGTGGTCGAGCCGCCATACATCGCGCCGTAATAGACGCCGGCGAACAGGATGAAGGCGGAGGCTGCCGGAACCTTAAAGGTGATGGGGAGAAGGAGAGCAACGGTGAGCGCCGGCCCGATGCCCGGCAGAACGCCCACCGCTGTGCCGAGAAAACAGCCCGCGAAAGCGAACAGGAGGTTCTGGGCCGAGAGTGCCGTCGCGAAGCCCCCGGCAAGCAGGGCGAGCGTTTCCATCTGGCTACAGCAGCCCCTCAAGCGCGCCTGCGCCGATGTTCACACCCAGAAGCCGCGCAAAACCGAGGAAGGCGGCAAGGCCGACACCCAAGCCGATCAGCGCATCGCGAACGGGGCGCTGGCTTCCGAACCCCCGCGCGGTGCAGGCGAAGAGGGCAACAGCGGCAAACACGAAGCCCAAGGTGGTGATCAGTACCGCGTTCGCGGCAAGCCCCGCGCCGACCCAGCCGAGGCTTCGCCAATCCACCGTCTTCTGCCGATCCACTCCGGGCAATCCGCCGCCCAAGGCCTGCCGAAGCAGCACCAGCGAGAAGACGAGCAGCCCGACCGAGGCGATCCAGGGAAACGCGGTGGGACCGACGCGCGCGTAGATCGGCGAGACCGGGATCGAGAGCGTCTGCCAGAGCGACAGCAGGGCGAGGGCGACGAGCAGAAGGGCAAAGGCAAGCTCGTCGCGGCGCGGGCGCGCACGCACGCTGGGGCGATCAGGCGAGGGGGCGATCAGGCGAGGCCGAGATCCTTCAACACGGTCTCCGTCTTCGCGATGTCCTCGCGCAGATAGGCGGCGAAGGCATCGCCGGCGAGGAAGGCATCTGTCCAGGCGCGCTGGGCAAGGATCTCCTTCCACTGCGGGGTGGCGTGCACGGCGGTGATGAGATCGATCAGAGCCTGGCGCTGGGCAGGCGTGATGCCGGGGGCTGCGAACACGCCACGCCAGTTCGCTGCCGTCACGTTCACGCCGAGCTCCTTCAGGGTGGGGATGTCGGTGCCCGGGATACGCTCTGCGCCGGTCGTCGCCAGAGCCCGCATGCGCCCGGCCTTGATCTGTTCGGCGAACTCCGAGTAACCGCTGATGCCGGCACCCACCTGCCCGCCGAGGATCGCCGCCTGGGCCGGCCCACCGCCGGCGAAGGCGACATAGGATGCCTCACGCGGGTTGCGCCCCAGAGCCTTCAGGATCAGCCCGAGCGCAATGTGGTCCGTACCGCCGGCCGAGCCGCCGCCGACCGGGACCGATCCCGGATTGGCGCGGAACGCTGCGGCAAGCGAGGCCCAGTCGCGGTGCGGGCTGTTCGGCGGAACCACCACCACGCCCGCCTCCTCAGTCAGCCGCGCGATCGGCACCACGTCGCGAATGGTGATCGGGCTCTTGTTGGTGATTCCGGCTCCGACCATGACGGAGCCGCCGACGATGAGCGCATTCGCTTGGCCGCGGCGCTGGTTGACGAAGCGCGGCAGCCCGACCATGCCACCGGCACCGCCGACGTTCTCGAACTGGAAACTGCCGACCAGGCCGGCCGCACGCGCCGCCTGCTCGATCGCGCGCCCCGTCGAGTCCCAACCGCCGCCCGGCCCGGCGGGGATGAACATAAAGATGCTCTCGAAGCGCTGCTGGGCACGGGTGGGGCGCGGGGAAAAGGCTTGCGTGGACGCCGCGGCAGCGACGGTGGCGACCAAAAAAGTGCGGCGGCGCATGTTCATGATGCAGCGTCCTCCCCTGGAACCATGTTGGCTGCAGCAAGCCTAGCCCCGCCACCAGCTTCGATCAACGCGGCGGCAGCGCGCGTGCGTGATGCCCGATCCGGCGTCGCAGCACCCGGCGCGCAGAGCCGAGCGAGATCATCGATCGTGTCGATATCGAAGCAGATCGGGCCTTCGTGGAGAGCAACACCCGCGCGCCTCGCAGCGAGCCGTGTCGCCTCCAGCACGCCGGCACTGCCCCAGGGAATCCCGACGAATAGGACAGGCGCAGGACGCGACAGCGAAATCCCCCAATAGCCGCCGTCTTCGGCTGGGCCGATCACTGCTCCGGTCGGATCGCGTGTCGCCAGGACGAGGAGCGTCTTCAGGTGACAGGGCGGGAGATGCGGCGTGTCGGTGCCGATCAGTGCAACCGGCGCGTGACCGCGCGCGAACAGGGCTGCGACCGCCGCCATCATGCGGCATCCCAGATCCCCTTCGCTCTGCGGCAGCGCAGGAAGGCCGACCTGCGACGAGACGGACGCGCAATGCTGCGCCGGTGTGACGATCACATATCCGTCTGCATCGAGCGCGCGCACCAGCGCAGCGGTGTCGGCGAGCATGGCTTGCGCAAGCCGCGCTGCGATCACGGCCCCCACATCGGCAGCCAACCGGGTCTTGGCCAGACCCGGCAGCGGCGCCTTGGCCATGATGCCGATGGCCGGCCCCTTCATGACCTAGAGGGGCGCGAGCGTGAGAGGTGCCAGAGCCGCCTCGACGGTGCACGCGATCCGGAGCGCACGCGCATCCTCGTACTGCGGTGCAACAATCTGCACCGCACGCGGCAAGCCGTCCTCATCCAGCCCGGCCGGCATGGCCACGGCCGGTTGGCGCGAGAGGTTGAAGGCGAAGGTCCAGGGCGCCCAGCGTTGCCAGAGATCCTCCTCAGGCCGATCGACCGGCTCGTCGGCGTGCGGAGCCGGCTGGGGAACGGCGGGGCAGAGAAGAGCATCATATCGTCTGAGGAACGAGGCGAGCCCGTGTGCGATCTCGTTCGCCGCCGTCTGGACGGAGAGATAGTCGCCGGCGCTCATTGGGGGCGCGCGTTCGGCAAGCGCAACAAGGCCAGGATCGAGCAGATGCCGCCGCTGCGCGGGAATGGTGGCCACCAGGCGGGCGAGTGCATTGGCCCAGACATGCACGAACACTGCCCGCGCATCCGGGATCGCCGGGTCCGCCTCCTCGACGATCGCGCCTGCCTCGCCGAGCGCCTCCGCCGCACGCTCCACCGCGGCCCACTGGCTTGCCTCGGCGGGCGGGTCGAAGCCGAGCCGACGCACGAGGGCCACGCGAAGCCCCTCGATCGGCGCATCGATCCCGCCAAGCCAACCGGGCGGGGGGTCGGGCAGGACGAACGGATCGCGCCAGTCATGCCGGCTGAGCGCGGTGAGCATGAGGGCTGCATCGGTCACCGTGCGGGTCATCGGCCCTGCCACCGCCACCTGCGCGAAGGCGCCGAGCGGCCATTGCGGCACCCGCCCGAAGGTGGGCTTGACGCCGACAATGCCGCACCAGGCGGCGGGGATGCGGATCGAGCCACCGGCATCGGTGCCGATGTGCAATGGTCCGTAGCCCGCAGCGGCCGCTGCCCCGGCACCTGACGAGGAGCCGCCTGCCGTCCGGCTCAGGTCCCACGGGTTGCGGGTCGTTCCGCTGAGAGGACTGTCACCAGGCGACTTCCAACCGAACTCCGTCGTCGTCGTCTTGCCAAGAATCACGCAGCCTGCCGCCTTCAGGGCAGCGACCGAGGGCGCGTCATGCGGCACAGGAAGAGGGTCGGTGACGCGGCTGCCGCGGCGGGTCGGGAAGCCAGCGAGATCGATCAGGTCCTTCACCGTCGCCGGCACGCCATCAAGCGGAGAAAGGGGGCGGCCGGCAACCCAGCGGTTCTCGCTCTCCCGCGCCGTACGCAGCGCACCATCCGCATCGACCAGAACCATCGCGTTCACACTCGGCTCCAGCCGCGCGATGCGGGAGAGCACGGCCTCCGCCACCTCGACCGGCGAGAGCTCGCGCCGGGCGTAGGCGCGCACGAGAGCGGTGGCAGAGAAGGTGGCAATGTCGCTCATGCTGTGTTCAGCCTGCAGCGATGGCCGCACTTGCGGGCGTCATGATGTCGGAGATGCCGCTAAACGTTCCGTCCAGTTCGCGCAGGATGAGATTGGGGCAGGCGTAGGTGACGGGTAGCACCATGTGCTCGACCTCCTCTGCGGCGAAGCGCTGGCGGAGGGCAGCGCGAATGGCGGGATCGAGGCGGGGGTCCATCGCCACCCCCGTCTCGCCGGAGACGTCGATGCGCGGGTGATGGGCAGCGGCGGTGACGTCCATGCCGAACTCGAGCACGAACAGGAGGAGTTGGAGGACAGCAGCGACAATCCGCCGCCCGCCCGAGGCACCGGCGGCGAGCATGGGGAGGCCGTCGCGCGCAACGATCACCGGGCACATGTTGCAGACCGGCCGCTTACAGGGTCCGATCGCGTTCGGCGTTCCCGGCCGCGGGTCGAACCAGAACACTCCGTTGTTCATCAGGATCCCTGTCGTCGGCAGAACGACCCGGCTGCCGAACGAGGAGAGCAAGGTCGTGGTGAGCGAGACCATGGTGCCGTCGGCGTCGACTGCGGTGAGATGGGTCGTACATGCTTCGGCTGCGCGAGGGTCGGCCGTCGGGTCGCCAAGGCAGGCCAGTCGTTCGCGGTAGGAGGTTTGCAGCGCCCCGGCGAGGGCGAGGAAGAACGCCTCATCGGGTCTTGCAAACCGTTTCGGCGCGAGTGCCTCGAGCACGCGCGCCAAAGTGGGGGCCGCGGTCAGCCCGCCCGCACCCTGCACCATGGCGTCGCGCCACGGGTGCAGGCTTGGCTCCATCACGCGGACCGAATAGCGGGCGAGGTCCTCGCCATCCAGCACACCGCCGATCGCCGCGACGTCGGCCACGATCGCGCGCGCGATCTCGCCGCGGTAAAAATCTTCGGCACCGGCCTCGGCGAGACGCTCGAGCGTGTCGGCAAGCCGCCCAAGCGTGAGGCGTCTCGGCGGGCCGGCATAAGGCGGCGCTGGCACAAGGCCGTCGGGCAGGTAGGTTCGCGCGGCATCGTCGTAGCGGCGCAGGTCGGCTGCAGCGGAGGCGATCTTCAGCGCGACGAACCAATCCGCGGCCAACCCCGCGCGCGCTTCAGCGATGGCAGGCGCGACCACCTCCTTCCATGGCAGCCGCCCCCAGCGCCGATGGAGTTCGGCATAGCCAGCAACCGCCGACGGTACGACGAAGGAGAGCGGCCCGTGCACGTTGCGCTCGCCGGCAACGTTGGGCCAGGCGAACAGATGCTGCGACGTTCCCGGAACGATGGGGAAGGCGGCGGGATCGAGCCGCGCCGGGGAAACGGGGCCCAAGTCCACGACATGGGCGCGCGATTCCTCGCCCGGATGGACCAGACCGAACCCGATCCCGCCCAGGCCGGAGTTCCACGGCTCGACCGCGGCGAGCACAAAAGCCGTCGCGACCGCGGCATCCGCCGCCGTGCCGCCGGCCGCCAGCACCTCAGCTCCGGCCTCCGCCGCCCGCCTCGCTTGCGCGACGACAAGTCCCTTCGCTCCGCGCGCAGGCGGCTTGGCGATGATCCAGTTCTGCACGCGCGACGGCAACAAGGGGACGACCAAGCGCGTCGGCGGCTCAGCGCACCGCAACCGCAGCGATCTCGATCCTCACGTCGCGGGGCAGGCGTGCCACCTGCACGGTGGCCCGCGCGGGCGGATTGGTCGGGAAATAGGTGGCATACACCGCGTTCATGCGCGGGAATTCGTCGAGATCCTTTAGGAAGACAGTGACCGAAACGATGTTGGCCATGGTCATGCCGGCGGCTTCGACCACGGCCTTGAGGTTGTCGAGCACGAGCCTCGTTTCTTCCTCAATGGTGCCATGGCGCACTTGGTTGGTCATCGGATCGATCGCGATCTGCCCGGCCAGCCAGAGGATGTTCCCGGTCTGAACCGCCTGGCTGTAGGGGCCGATGGCGGCCGGCGCGTTCGGGGTGGAAATGATGCGCCGCTCCTGTGCCGCGATCGGGATGGCGACCAGGACCGACGCACAGGCGACGAGCGTCAGGGTCAGTCGGCGGAAGGGGATCATGGTTCGCTCTCCCTGTCGTTGGCTGCGCGCATCATACCGGGACCGGATCGGTCACTCCTGCCTCGCCTGCCCGCGCCTCGATGATCTCCGCCAGCTCCAGGCAAAGATCCTCGCGGAAGCGGTCGGCGACGATCTGCACGCCGAGGCGCACGCCTTGGTGGGCGAGGTCTGTGGGCACCACCGCCCCAGGCAGGCCGAGGAAGTTGAAGACGTAGAGCGTTTCCTGGGCGCGCAGGATTCGCCTCTGTCCCTCCTCCGTCTGGTCGAGATCGATGGGAAAGGGTGCCTCACGGCTCACCGGACACAGGAGGGCACTGTAGCGGGCAAGGAAACGCTGCCAATCGCGCAGGATGGCGGTACGCCGGGCCATCCCGGCATGGAACGCCTCTTCCTTCGGCGCCGGCACGTTGGCGCACCAGCCGCGCCAGGACCGCTTCGTCGCCTCATCGCCGTTCGCCTCGATCATCGGCGTCATGAAGCGAATCGAATCCGCCATCAGCACGCTGCGCCACAGGGCAGCGGCTTCCTCCCAGTGCGGCGGCTCGACCTCCTCGACCACACATCCCGCTTCGGAAAGATACAGGGCGGCGCGACGCAGCGCCTCCGCGGCCGGCGGATCGGCGCCGAGCAGGGCAAAGGCGACGCGCTGCGGGCGCGGCACCGGGGGCCCTTCGAACGGAACGGGCGCGTGCCAGGGATCGGGGTGCCCAGGCGCCATCATCGCAAGAAGTGCGGCGCGCAGATCGGCGACGGTGCGCGCGAGCGGGCCTTGCACGGAGAAGAGCTGGATCGCGATCGGCCGCTCCGTCGTCCCCGCCGAGGGGTTGAAGGCTGGCACGCGGCCGAGCGAGGGGCGGATGCCAGCCACACCGCACGCATAGGCCGGGTAGCGAATGGAGCCGCCGAGGTCGTTGCCATGCGCGATCGATCCAATTCCGCATGCAAGAGCCGCTGACGCGCCGCCTGAGGAACCACCCGGGGTGAGGGCGGGGTTCCACGGGTTGAGTGTGCGGCCATGCAAGGCGTTGTCGGTGAAGAAGCGATACGAATAGGCTGGCGTATTCGTACGCCCCGCCGGAATGGCGCCAGCACGGCGAAGGTTTGCCACCACCGCCGAATCCTCGGGGGCGATCAGGTCGCGATAAGCAATCACCCCGTTGGTCGTCGCGTAGCCCTTCTGATCGACGTTGACCTTGATCGTCACCGGCACGCCGTGCAACGGCCCGACCGCCTCACCCGAGGCCACGGCGCGGTCGGCAGCCTCGGCGAGGGCAAGCGCCTCCTCTGGGCGAAACTCCACCACGGCGTTGGTGCGCGGGTTGACCGCTTCGATGCGATCAAGGAACGACTTCATGACCTCGACAGCGGAGGCGGCGCGGCTGCGAATGAGCCTCGCCTGAGCCAGCGCCGAAAGCCGCCACAGCTCGTTCATGCGTCTCACTCTCCGCGGAATTCTGGCGCGCGCTTGTCGAAGAAGGCGCGCTTGCCCTCGGCATGGTCGGCGGTGAGGTAGAGGGCCGCTTGCAGATCGCGCTCACGGGCGAGCGCTTCAGCCAAGCCCGCGGCGAGCGCAGCCTTGGTCAGGGCAAGCGAAAGCGGAGCCTTTGCGGCCAGCAGCAGCGCGCGCGCTTTCGCCTCCTCGAGCGCGCGGCCAGGTGGCGCGAGGCGATCGACAAGGCCCATCTCGTGCGCCCGCGCGGCATCGATCGTCTCGCCGAACAGAAGGATTTCCCGCGCCCTGCCCTCGCCCACCCGCCGCGGCAAGGTATGCAGAAGCCCAAGATCGGGGATCAGTCCGACCTGGCCGAAAGTGGCGCGGAACAGCGCATCGCCGGCAGCGACGACGTGATCGGAGGCGCAAGCAAGTGACATCCCCGCCCCCGCGCACCACCCCTCGATCGCGCACACAATTGGCACGCGCGCTTCGATCATGGCGCGGATCAGCCGATGGCTGCGGCGCATGCGCTCGCGCCCAGCCGCAAGCGAGGCAATGTCCATCGCGCTGAGATCACCGCCAGAACAGAAATGCCCGCCTGCTCCCGTCAGCACAACCGCGCGCACCTCAGCGTCGCCTTCCATCTCCTCGAGCGCGTCGGCCAGCATCGCGCGCATCGCCATCGACAGCGCATTGCGCTTGGCCGGCTGATTGAGTGTGAGAATGGCGAGCGGCCCTTCGCGGGCGATGACAACGGGGGGCGTCTCAGCGAGGCTCATGCGCAGGCGTTGAAGAGGAGGCAGGCGTTGGCAACTCTGCCCCGCCTCAGCCGCGCGTAAGGCTTGGCACGCACAGGCGGTTGGCCGCGATGGGTCCGTCTCGGCTTCACCTCACACCTCACACGCGCATCCCCGCCCGGCCCCTGAGTGACCCGTTGCCCCCCCGCTGAACGATAGGCGATGGATCGAGACGGGTCCATGGCGCCGTCGCGGCCAGAGGCGGCGCCGAGGGCCGCGATCGACACTGGGCGAAGCGGCGCCATGCGACTGTTCGCCGAAGCCGTCGGTGCGGTCCGCCGCGCCGCCGCGCTCACAGAGTGCGTGCCGAACCGAGGACTGCCGTCACCTGGGACGAGAGCGTGCCGCCATTGCCGTGCACGAGCGCGACATCGCATGGCCGTATCTGTCTCTCGCCCGCCTCGCCGCGCAGCTGCGTCACCGCCTCGACGATCAGGAACATGCCGTACATGCCGGGGTGCACGCAGGAGAGGCCGCCGCCGTTGGTGTTGACCGCGAGCCTGCCGCCCGGCGCGATCGCGCCCCCCTGCACGAACCGCCCCCCCTCGCCTTTCGGGCAGAAGCCAAGATCCTCGAGGAACAGGATCGTGTTGATGGTGAAAGCGTCGTAGAGCATGGCGAGGTTCACCTCGCTGATCGAGACCCCGGCGTGCGCGAGCGCACGCGGGCCCGATTCGGCGGCGGCGGTGATGGTCAGATCGGGCATCGAACTGATCGCGCGATGCCACTGCGCACCCGCCGCACCGAGGTAATAGATGGGCGGCTTGCGCAAATCCTTCGCGCGATCTGCCCGAGTCAACACGCAGGCCGCTGCCCCGTCCGTCACCAGGCAGCAGTCGAGCACGGTGAGCGGATCCGACACCATGCGCGAAGCGAGCACGTCCTCGACCCTAAGCGGACCCTTGGCGAAGGCCTGCGGGTTGAGGTTGGCCCAGGCGCGCGCGGCGACCGCCACCTCGGCCAGCATCTCGCGCGTGGTGCCATAGACGTGCATGTGGCGGGAGGCGGCGAGCGCGTAGGCCGTCAGCGGCACGCGCGGCTTGTAAGGCGCCTCCCACGGATAGGGTTCCGAGAACGAGACGAACTTGCCGCCTGCGGTGCGCTGGTTCGACCCGTAGGCGATCAGGGCGACGTCGCAGAAGCCGGCTTCGAGGGCGATCGCCGCGTGCAGCAGATGGGCCTCGAACGAAGAGCCGCCGACATTTGTGCCGTCGAAGAAGCGCGGGCGGATGCCGAGATACTCTCCGACCGACAGGGTGGGAAAGGCGTGCACCGAGGTGGCGGTGAAGAGCCCATCGACCTCGGCGAGGGTGAGACCGGCGTCGTCGAGGGCGGCGAGTGCCGCTTCGGCGAGCAGCTCGATCGCGGAGCGGCCAGGTGCTTCGCCCATGCCCGCAGTGCCGGTGCCGACCACCGCCACCTTGCCCCTCAGCGCGCGTGCCATGCCTGCCCCTTTCGCGACGTCACACGGTTTAAGAACAGTATTCGGACGGGACGACCGCTTAGGCCGGGTCGAACACCACCTGGGCCGCACCGTCGATGGTCGCGATGCGCGCCTTCACCCGCATGCCGATCCGCACCTCGGCGGGGGGAAGGCCCTCGACGCGGCTCATCATCCGCACGCCCTCGTCGAGGTCGATCAGAGCGATGTTGTAGTCAGCCGAGGAGCCGTCCGGGTTCGGACGCTGACGGGTGACCGTGGTGGCATACACCGTGCCGAGACCGGAGGCCTCGACCCACTCCAGGTCGCACTCGCCGCTTCCTGGCACGGCGATGCGGGGGAAAAACACGTACCGCCCCGTCGTGCGGCTCCTCTGCACCATAAGCCTGCCTTCCGCCAGGAAGGCGCGGAACTGGGCCTCTGGCCCGGGGCTCGGTTCCGTTGTCATGCGCTGCCTTGCGTCTTCCTGCACCGCGACGAGGATGGCGCGACGCCGAGAGCCCGGCAACGGGTCGGCGGAGCGCGCAGGTCAGCCCTGCGCGTCGGGGGCGAGGGCGACGCAGCTCTGCCCGCGGCGGGTGAGCGCGCGGCAGGCGGCGATGGCGGCGTCTTGCGACAGTCCGGCGAGGCGGGCGCGCACCAAGGTACCGGAGGAGGTGCGCACGCTCGCCGTCACTGGCCGCGCTGCGGCGAGGAGGTCGGGTGCAGCGCGGCGCGCGTCCTCGATCGCAGCGCGCGCCAGCGGCTCGCGTTGGAACGCCCCCACCTGGATCGCCCACCCCCCTCGCAGGGTTGCGGGACGGGCGGCCGCTCCGGCAGGGGCAGCAACCGCCTGAGAGACAAGCCGAAAGCCACCCGAGGCGGGCGGCGGAGCCGGTGCTGCGGCGAGGATGGTCGCGGGCGGGGCGGGCGGGCGCGGCGCGGCCTGCGCCACCACAGGCTCGCGCACCGGAGCCGTCACCGGACCGGGCGCGCGCGCGGGCAAGGCGGGCGGGGTCGGTGCGGACCAAGCGAGCTGGGTCGGTTGACGCTGAGGGCGGCGGGGCCCGGGCGGGATGGTTTCGGGGATGGCAGCGATCCGGTACACCTCGGGCGGGGCCGCGTGGCGCGGGCTCGCGTGCCGGATGCGCGGCGCGATGGCGGCGACGTAGCGGCGTGTCTCGTCCGGCAGACTGCGCTGACCGTTCAAATAGCGTTCGAAGGTGCCGGGGCCTGCATTGTAGGCAGCGAGCATGCCCGGCCGGCCGAAGCGGTCATACATCTCGCGCAGGTAGGCCGCACCGGCAAGGATGTTGTCGCGCGGATGGAACGGATCGTCGCCAAGACCGTGGGAGACGCGCAGGGCCTCGTAGGTCGCCGGCATCACCTGCATCAGCCCTATCGCGCCAGCGGGAGAGATCGCATCCCACCGCCCGCCAGACTCCACCCGCATCACCTCGCGGATCCAAACCTCAGGCACATCGAAGCGTTCGGCAGCCTCGCGGATGTAGGGGCCCCACGGGTCGTGCGGCGGGCCAGGTGGTTCGTAGCTCCGGATCGGCTGATGGGAGGTGCGCAACGGCGGCGGTTGCGACGCGCAGGCGGCGGCGAGCAGGAGGGCGAGGAGGCCGGCAAGACGCCAGCCCAAACCCCTCCGCCACCCTGCAGCCGCGGCCTGTTGATTGCGCATCGGAACCGACCCTCCGGAACAGAGAGAGAACTTCACGGCTTGGCGGGCTTGCTTCAAACCGCGAGCGAGGAGTGATCGATAACCTCCTAATAAATCGTGGCGAAACCGGCAACCATTGCCGACCGTTGCACGGGCACTGGTCGCATTTCTGTCGCGAGAGTGGCAGCATCGCCACATCCAGCCGCGCCATCCCTCCCATGCGCCCCCTCGCCCTCCTCGCCACCCTCCTCCTCGCTGCCTGCGCTACGCCCGCCCCACCCCCGGCCCCGGCGGAGACCACACGCGGGGATCCAGCTTCCGCGGAGCGCACCGGCCGGGTCGCCATCATCCGGCCGCTCGGCGGGGCGGCGGCTGAGGTGGTGCTCCGCGACGACGGAGGCAGCGTGATCGCCGTGGTGCTGCGCGATGCCGCCGGTCTCGCAGTCGGAGACCGGGTGCGCCTCGAGCAAGGCCGTCTCCGCCCCGCGCCCTGAACACGTCAGGACCCGGGCGAAGCCGCCTCGTTCCAGCCACCAGGGGGTCGTATAGGGAGAGAAAGCACTCACGCCGCCGCGCAACCGGAGCACGACCGCGATGCCCGAGGGCTCTCCGCCCGCCCCGATCCCGTTCATCGACCTCGACGCCCAGCGCCGTGCCCTCGGCCCGGCCCTTGAGGAGGCGGTGCTGCGCGTGGTTCGCTCGGGCCGCTACATCCTCGGCCCCGAGGTGGCGGAGCTCGAGGCCGCGCTCGCCCGCTATACGGGGGCACCCTATGTCGTCACCTGCGCCAACGGCACCGACGCCCTCGCCCTCGCCCTGATGGCGTGGGAGATGAAGCCCGGCGATGCCGTGCTTGTGCCGGCCTTCACCTTTGCCGCCACCGCTGAGGTGGTGGCCTGGCTCGGCGCCACGCCGGTGTTCGTCGACGTGCGCGAGGACACGTTCACGATGGACCCCGAAAGCCTTGCGCGCGGCATCGCCACCGCCCGCCGGCTCGGCCTCGTCCCGCGAGCGGTGATCCCGGTCGACCTGTTCGGCCAGGCGGCCGATTACGCCGCGATCCTGCCTCTTGCGTCCGCCGAAGGGCTGAAGGTTCTGGTGGATTGCGCGCAAGCCTTCGGCGCGACCTGGCAGGGCCGACAGGTGGCGGCGACGGGTGATATGGCAGCGACCAGCTTCTTCCCCGCCAAGCCCTTGGGCTGCTATGGAGACGGAGGCGCGGTGTTCTGCCACGACCGCACGACCCTGGAGGCGCTGCTGTCACTGCGCGTGCACGGCCAGCACCTCGAGGACAAGTACGAGAATGTGCGCATCGGCATGAATGGCCGCCTCGACACGATCCAGGCCGCCATCTTGCTTGCCAAGCTCTCCGTGTTCGACGCCGAATGCGCCGCACGCGACCGAATCGCCGCCCGCTACCATGCTGCCCTCGCCGACATTGCCATCGTGCCGCGAGTGGCGCCGGGGAACCGCTCGGTCTGGGCACAGTACACGCTGCGCGTGCCGGGGCGGAATCGGGACGCCATCCTCAAGCGGCTGCGCGCCGAGGGCATTCCCACCGCCATCTACTATCCGAAGCCGCTGAACCGTCAGCGCGCCTACGCGCACCATCCGGTCGCCGAGGGGGGCGTGCCAGTGTCCGAGCGCCTTTCCGGCGAGGTCTTCTCAATCCCCTTCCACCCCTATCTCGATGCGCCGACCCAAGACCGGATCATCGCCGCCCTGCGCGCCGCCATTGTCGATGCCTGAACACACCCTCCACCGTTGCGGTAGCACGACATATTTTTGTGTGCCAAGGTCGGCGTCATGGCATACCAAGGTAGGGGCGGCGCCAAGGGCATCGTCTGCCCTCCGCCGCGGGGCCTCACGCCTGTCGGGCTGCTTGCCCTGCTCGGCCTCGGCGATCGCGGCGCGGTGCTGCGTCGTCGCCTGGCCGAGGCGCTCGCCTCGCTCGAGCCGCAGCGGTTCCGGGCAGACGGCGGCGAGCCGGCCGAGGCCTTTGGCGAGCGGCTTCTCACTCTGTTCGGCGATGAAACAGGTCGCGCGCTGTTCGACCGTGCCGCCGCCCTCGCCGAGGCTGATGTCGCGCCGGCC
>CALBEG010000046.1 GCA_937927455.1 uncultured Elioraea sp.
CCTGTCCGCCATCCGCGGCGGGGATGCCAACATCTACGTCGTTGATCTGCGTACGCGGCGGGAACGTCAGCTCACCTTTGGCCCCTCGCTCGACGTCTCGCCGTCCTTCTCGCCGGACGGGCAGAAGATCGTGTTCAACTCCGACCGCGGTGGCGATCAGCAGCTCTACGTGATGGATGCCGACGGCGGCAACCTGCGCCGGATCAGCTTCGGCCAGGGCCGCTACGCGACCCCGGTGTGGTCGCCGCGCGGCGACCTGATCGCCTTCACCCGGCTCACGCGGGGAACCTTCGCTATCGGTGTGATGCGCCCTGACGGGTCAGGCGAGCGGATCCTCTCTGAAGGCTGGCAGATGGAGGGACCGACCTTTGCGCCGAATGGCCGGGTGCTCGCTTTCTGGCGCGAGACGCGGGCGCAGGACGCGCGCGGTGCCGGCTACTCCTCGCGCCTTGCCTCGATCGACATCACCGGATTCAACGAGCGCGCCCTACCCACGCCGGCCGATGCCTCCGACCCCGCCTGGTCGCCGCTGATCCCAGGATAGACGCCGTATCGCCACACTGCCGCCCGATGTTGATCAGAGAGATGGCAGGCCGCATATGCACGCGCATCGGTTGTGGAGATGGCGGAAACAGCCGACAACAGGGATTGCCATCCCGAAAGGAGTTGACCTGACAATGAACCGCACGCTGCTTGCTCCCTTGTCCGGATTGGTTTTGCTTGCGGCCTGCGCCCAGGCTCCCGATCAGGGCGGTGCCGCAACGGGTGCCGGCCAGGCCACCGGGCCTCGTCCGGGCACGCAGGAGGATCTGGTCGCAAATGTCGGCGATCGGGTCTTTTTCGACTTCGACCGTTCGAACATCCGCCCCGACCAGGCGCCGACACTGGATCGCCAGGCCGCCTGGCTGCAGACCCACCGGCAGGTGCGCGTCCTCATCGAGGGACATGCCGACGAGCGCGGCACGCGCGAATACAACCTTGCCCTCGGCCAGCGTCGTGCCGACTCGGCGCGCAACTACCTGATCGCTCGCGGAGTCGAGGGAGCACGCATCCGGACCATTTCCTTCGGCAAGGACCGTCCGGCGGTGCTCGGGTCGAACGAGGAGGCCTGGGCGCAGAACCGGCGCGCCGTGACCGTCGTGCAGTGAACGGCCGCTCGCGACGGTGATTTCGGCACGGGCGGCCGCGTGGCCGCCCGTCGCGTTTTCGACACCGCTGCCGTTACGGTGCGCAGGGAGTGGAGGGAGACCGATGCGAACCCCGTGCATGATCGCTGCCCTGGTCGTCCTTGCTGTGGCCACTGAGGCGGCGGCGCAGCTCGAGAGCCGCGAGGCAATCGCGCTGCAAAACCAGATCCTCGAGTTGCGGCGCGATCTGCAGGCGCTGCAGGGCAGGCTCGGCCCGGGCGGAGGCGCAGTCGCCCCGCCGGTCGCCCTCGCCCCCCCGGTGGGGGCGGGCGCCGCACCTCTGCCGGGCAGCCAGCAGGAGCTGCTCGCCCGCCTCCTTGAGCGTGTGCAGGCGCTGGAGACGGAGCTGCGTCTGTTGCGTGGTCGCAGCGATGAGACCCAGAACGCCCTGCGCGAGTTGCAGGCGACGGTGGAGAAGAACCGCGAGGACCTGGAGTTCCGGCTTGCTGCGTTGGAGGGCGGGCGCGGCGGCAGCGCGGCGCAACGGCCGGCCGCTGGCGGAGCCCAGTCGGCTCCGCAGGCTCCGGCGCAACAGCAGGCCGCCCTGCCCATGCCGCCGGCCGCTCCCGCGCAGCCCGCCCGCCCGCGCAGCCAGGAGCAGATCCTGCGCGCCGCCCAGGACGCTTTGCGCCGCCAGGACTGGGCGACGGCGGAGCGTGAGGCCCAGGCCTTCATCGCGACCTATCCGCGCGATGCCCGCGTCGGCGAAGCGTACCTGATCCGCGCCGAGGCGCTGTACGGACGGCGCGAATTCACCCAGGCTGCCTTGGCCTACGACGATGCGCGCTCGCGCGTGACCGACCGATCCCGCCGGCAGGACGTGCTGATCGGCCTCGGTCGTTCGCTCGCCGCCCTCAACGAACGCGATAGCGCCTGTGAGGTGTTTCGCCAGCTTGCGTCTGACTTCGCCACCGATATGCGGGCAGACATTCGCGACGCGCTGACCCGGGAGAGGTCTCGGCTACGCTGCTAACGAGGCTCGAGACCCGCTTCGCCGCTAGGCTCGCGCGGCTTGGGCCGTTCGAGCCTGCCCCCCTGCTCGCCGTCGCGGTCTCGGGCGGCGCAGACAGTCTTGCCCTCGCCCTGCTTGCCGACGGCTGGGCGCGGGCCAGGCGAGGGCGGGTGATCGGGCTCGTGGTCGACCATGGAGTCCGTCCCGCTGCCACCCTCGAGGCGCGGCTCGTCGCTGAGTGGCTTGCGGCGCGCGGCATCGAAGCCCGCCGGTTGCGGCTCGCGGCGCCAGGGCGCAGCGCGCAAGCCCTGCGCCGCGCCCGTCTGCAGGCCCTGGCCTGGGCGGCTGGCGAGGCGGGAGCGCTGCATCTCCTCCTCGCCCACCATGCCCTCGACCAGGCGGAGACGGTGCTGCTGCGTCTGGCACGGGGGTCGGGCGAGCGGGGGCTCGCGGGTATGGCGGAAACCCGCGCCGTCGGCCCTGTGCGCCTTCTGAGGCCTCTTCTCGGCGAGGCGCCGTGCGCTTTGCGGGCGTTTCTGCGCGCGACCGGCCAGCCCTGGATCGAGGATCCATCGAACACCGGACAGACGACGCGGGCGAGGCTGCGCGCTGCCATGCGCGATCGCGATGGCGAAGGGGTAGCGGTGAGAGCCGCCTTGGGGGTCGCCATCACCGCTTCGCGTCGTCGCAAGGAGGCAGAGGAGACGCTGGCCCGGTCGCTGGCCGAGGCGGTTCAGCTTTCGCCCCTTGGCTTTGCTTTGCTCGACGCGGCGAGGTTCGCGGCGTGGACCGAGCCTCTGCAGCGCGAGGCCCTCGGTGCCCTGTTGCGGTGCATCGGCGGCCATCACCATCCCGTGCGCGGAGATCGTCTCACCGCTCTCTTGTCCCACTTGCAACGCGGGAAAGGTGGCACCGCTGCGGGCTGCCTCGTCGCACCCCGGGGTCGTGCGATGCTGATTGCGCGCGAACCTGCGGCGGCGGCGCCCCCGGTGGTGATCAGAGAGGGGAGCCCTGTGTGGTGGGACAGGCGCTGGCGCGTGTGGGCATTGACGGGAGATAGTGTCGGCGCGGTCGGTGCAGCCGAGGCAGCGGCGTTGCGCCGGGTGACTGAAGAGGTGCGCTGCATCCCGTCCGTCGTCCTTGCCAGCCTGCCGGCGATCAGGCGGGGCGGCGTGCTGGTTGCGGTGCCGCCGATCCTGTATGATCCAGACATGGGGGCTCCGGCACCGGGAGCCCTGTTTCGGCCCCCCGAACCGCTCGTTGCACGTGGGGAGGGGGGTGCGGGCGATGGGGCATTGGAAGCTTGGTAACGGAACCCATGTTCAGATGGCCGGCGGGTCGCGCCGACACAGACCGAGGATGATCATCGCGTGAGCAACTTCGGACGTAACCTGGCCCTCTGGGTCATCATCGCGCTCCTCTTGGTGGCGCTGTTCAACCTCTTCCAGCCGTCCTCGCCGCGCCACTACGCGAGCCAGCTCGCCTACTCCGACTTCCTCAACGAGGTCGGCAACGGCCAGGTGCGCGACGTCACCATCCAGGGACGCGTCGTCACCGGCCAGCTACTCGATGGGCGGATGTTCACGACCTACCTGCCTCCCGACGCTGGCACGGTGACCATCCAGAAGCTTACGGATCGCGGCGTGCGCGTGGTGGCCCGGCCGGAGGAAAGCGAGGTCAACCCCATTTTCCACTACCTCCTCTCCTGGTTCCCAATGCTTCTGCTGATCGGCGTCTGGATCTTCTTCATGCGCCAGATGCAGTCGGGTGGAGGGCGGGCGATGGGCTTCGGCAAGTCGCGCGCCAAGCTTTTGACGGAGAAGCAAGGCCGCGTGACCTTCGACGACGTGGCTGGCATCGACGAGGCGAAGGCGGAACTGCAGGAGATCGTCGACTTCCTGCGCGACCCGCAGAAGTTCCAGCGCCTCGGCGGGCGCATCCCCAAAGGCGTTTTGCTGGTTGGGCCCCCTGGCACTGGCAAGACCCTGCTCGCCCGCTCGATCGCTGGCGAGGCCAATGTGCCGTTCTTTACCATCTCAGGCTCCGACTTCGTTGAGATGTTCGTCGGCGTCGGGGCCTCGCGCGTGCGCGACATGTTCGAGCAGGGCAAGAAAAACGCGCCTTGCATCATTTTCATTGACGAGATCGACGCGGTCGGGCGCCATCGCGGCGCTGGCCTGGGCGGGGGCAACGACGAGCGCGAGCAGACTCTGAACCAGCTCCTGGTTGAGATGGACGGGTTCGAGTCGAACGAGGGTGTGATCCTGATCGCTGCCACCAACCGCCCCGACGTCTTGGATCCTGCTCTGCTTCGGCCCGGCCGGTTCGACCGCCAGGTGGTGGTGCCGAACCCTGACGTGAACGGGCGGGAGAAGATTCTCCGCGTGCATATGCGGAAAGTTCCGCTCGCCGCTGATGTCGACCCGAAGGTTCTGGCGCGCGGCACTCCGGGCTTCTCCGGGGCCGATCTCGCCAACCTCGTCAATGAGGCCGCGCTGCTCGCTGCCCGCAACGGCAAGCGCGTCGTTGGGATGGCGGAGTTCGAGGCGGCGAAGGACAAGGTGCTGATGGGGGTGGAGCGCAAGTCCCTCGTGATGAGCGAGGAGGAGAAGCGCATGACCGCCTATCACGAGGCGGGGCACGCGCTCGTTGCCATGTCGATGCCGGAGTGCGACCCGGTGCACAAGGCGACCATCATCCCGCGCGGGCGCGCTCTGGGCCTTGTGATGTCTCTGCCCGAAGGGGATCGCTACTCGAAGCACAAGTCCAAGCTCTTGCAGGAGCTTGCGATGGCGATGGGCGGGCGCGCGGCGGAGGAGATCGTGTTCGGGCCCGACCGCGTGTCCAACGGCGCCGCGGGTGACATCAAGATGGCGACCGATCAGGTGCGGCGTATGGTGACCGAGTGGGGGATGAGCGACAAGCTCGGCATGGTGGCCTATGCCGACAACTCGCAAGAGGTGTTTCTGGGCCACGCCATCACCCAAACCAAGAACATCTCTGAGGCGACTGCGCAGGAGATCGACCGCGAGATCCGTCGCATCATCGATGAAGCCTATGCTACCGCGAAGCGCGTGCTGACCGAACGCCGCGCTGATCTCGACCGGCTCGCCCAGGGTCTGCTCGAGTACGAGACCCTGTCGGGGGAGGAGATCAAGTCGTTGCTCGCCGGCGAGCCGATCATCCGCAAGCAAGAGCAGGAGCAGCCGCAGGCCGACCAGCGTCGGTCTTCGGTGCCGACGTCGGGGCGTGCGCCGAAGGCCAGTTCAGCCTCCGCCGGCGGCTTCGGGCCGCAGCCGCAACCGAACGTGTGACCTCTACGCGAGATCTCTTCCGGCGCGCCGCGTACGTTCGTCCGCCTTCGCCGGACCGATCAACGCGTCGTTAGGTTTGCTCCGTTGCTGCGCCGGAAACTGGAACTCGGGCGTCTGGACACGCGGCGCGGATGAAGCGACTGTCCAATCGGGTGTATGGGTCGCGTCCAGGCGCGCCGCGGCGGCCTCCCTCCTGACGGGCGCGCCTCTTCACGGGTCTGCGGGAGCCTTTGCCAATGCCGTCCGACACGCGTCGTCTGTTCGGAACCGACGGGGTGCGCGGGAGGGCGAACGCTCCGCCGATGCGGGCGGAAACCGCTCTGCGTCTCGGCCAGGCCGCCGGTGCCCTGTTCCGCCGCAGCGGGGCCGGGCACCGACCGCGCGTTGTCATCGGCAAGGACACGCGCCTCTCCGGCTATATGATCGAGAACGCGCTCGCCGCCGGGTTCATCTCGGTTGGCATGGACGTGAACCTGGTCGGGCCCTTGCCGACACCGGCCATTGCTTGGCTCACCCGCTCCATGCGGGCTGATCTCGGGGTGATGATCTCGGCCTCGCACAATCCATTTGAGGACAACGGCATCAAGCTGTTTGGCCCTGATGGCTGGAAGCTCTCGGACGCGATGGAGGCCGAGATCGAGCGGCTGATGGAGGACGCCGCACTTGAGGATCACCTCGCTGCACCGGGCGACTTCGGCCGCGCTGTGCGGCTCGAGGATGCGCGCGGTCGCTACATCGAGGCGGCGAAATCGTCGTTTCCCCGAAACCTTCGCCTGGATGGGCTGCGCATCGTCATCGACTGCGCCCATGGTGCCGCCTATCGCGTCGCCCCCCTCGTGCTCGCCGAACTCGGCGCGGAGGTGATCCCGCTCGGTGTCGCGCCCGATGGGGTGAACATCAATCGCGGCTGCGGCTCGACCGTCCCCGAACACATGAAGAGCGAGGTGGTGGCCAACGGCGCCGATCTCGGCCTCGCCCTGGATGGGGACGCGGACCGCTTGATCCTTGCTGACGAGACGGGGCGGGTTGTTGACGGCGATCAGATTCTCGCCCTGATCGCCGATGCCTGGTCGCGCGGCGGGCGGCTCGCCGGTGGCGGCGTTGCGGCCACCGTGATGAGCAACATGGGGCTGGAGCGGTTCCTTGCCGAAAGGGGGCTCGTGCTCGAGCGGACGGCGGTGGGAGACCGCTACGTCGCAGAACGCATGCGCGAGAAGGGCATGAATGTCGGCGGGGAGCAATCGGGCCACATGATCCTGACCGACTACGCGACGACCGGTGACGGGCTGATCGCCGCGCTGCAGGTCCTCGCCGTCATTGTCGAGACGGGGCGCCCGGCCTCCGAGGTGTGCCGCCAGTTCGAACCCTTGCCGCAACGATTGCGCAACGTTCGCCACGACGGACGGCTCGATCTTGACCATCCGAGCATCGCGCGCGCCCTCGCCGAGGCGGAAGCGCGGCTCGCCGGGCGGGGGCGTCTTTTGATCCGCCGTTCGGGCACCGAGCCCGTGGTGCGCGTCATGGCCGAGGCGGTCGAGGAAGACCTCGTTTCCGAGGTGGTCGATTTCGTTGTAGAAACGATTAATTCCGTCATGGCCGAGGTGGTGGCGTGATGAAGGGCAGGGTACTGATCATCGCCGGGTCCGACTCCGGGGGCGGGGCTGGGATCCAGGCCGACATCAAGACCGTCACCTGCCTCGGTGCCTTCGCCATGACGGCCGTCACCGCCCTCACCGCGCAGAATACGCGAGGTGTTGCCAACGTGCTGCCCGTGCCGCCGGCCTTCATTCGCGAACAGATTGACGTCGTCGTCTCCGACCTCGGCGTGGATGCGGTGAAGACCGGCATGCTGCACGACGTACCGGTGATCGAGGCGGTGGCGGAGGCGATCGCCGCGCTCGACCCGGCCATGCCAGTGGTGGTCGATCCTGTGATGGTGGCGAAAGGCGGGCATCGGCTCTTGGAACAGAACGCGGTTTCCGCCCTGATGCGCCTCGTCATCCCGCGCGCGACGGTGATCACCCCCAATGTTCCTGAGGCGGAAGTGTTGGCCGGCTCTGCCATCCTTGGGCTCGACGACATGAAGAAGGTGGCCGACCGTCTCCTTTCGTTCGGCTGTGGTGCCGTGCTCATGAAAGGCGGGCACCTGCCGGGGGAGCGGGTGACCGACCTGCTGGCGACAGCGGACGGCATGGAAACCTTCTCCGGCCCGCGAATCGACACGCGCCATACCCACGGCACCGGCTGCACGCTGGCCTCAGCCATCTCCGCCGGTCTCGCGCAAGGGTTGGGGCTGCGCGAGTCCGTCATCCGCGCGCGTCACTACGTCGCCCTTGCCCTCGCCTCCGCCCCCGGCTACGGCGAGGGGCACGGGCCGCTCGATCACGCGGTGACGGTCGATCCCGCCCGTCTCGCCGCCCTGTCGCGCGTCTAGGTCCTGACTGCAAACTGTTGGTCGCGACGCGCGATGATTTGATTCAAGCTTCCTGTTGGAGGGGAGCGTGGCATGTCGCGGTTCGATCTGAGTGAGGCGGAATGGCGGCTCATCGCGCCTCTGCTGCCGCGTGCGGATGGCCGGCGAATGGGGCGCCCGCGGTGAGACGACGGGCGCGTGCTGAACGCCATCTTCTTCGTGCTGTGCACGGGCACGCCGTGGCGCGACCTGCCCGAGCGGTACGGGCCGCACACCAGGGCGTAGAATCGCTTCAACCGCTGGCGCTTCACCGCCGGGCCAAGCGCGGCGTGTGGCTCTCGATCTTCGAGGCGTTGGCGGCGCGGTCGCCCGGCTCGCTGGCGCTGATCGACAGTTCCATCGTGCGCGCGCACCAGCATGCCGCCGGCGGCAAAAAAGAGGGGCGGATCACGCCATCGGTCGTTCCCACGGCGGACTGAGCACCAAGCTCCACGCCCGCGTCGATGCCCGCGGCCTGCCGGTGCGCCTCGCCCTCTCCGCCGGCCAGGCCGCCGACACGCATGCGGTGCCGGACTTGCTCGCCGGCCTCGCCCCCCGGCAGAGACGTCATCGCCGACTGCGGCTACGACTACGACGAAGTCCGAGAGCGCATCCGCACCGCAGGCAGGCGCGGCCATGTGCCAACCACACGGCAGAAGCGCAAGCAGATCACCGTCCCGCCAGCATTCTACCGCCAGCGCAACCTCATTGAACGATGCTTCAATCGCCTCAAGCATTTTCGCCGCCTCGCCACGCGCTTCGACAAGCTCGCACGCAACTCTCTCAGCGCCGTCGCCCTCGCCGCCATCCAGCTGCGGACACGGTTTGAGTCCAGCACCTCGGCCGCGCGCCGCCGCACCGCAGCCAAGCCGGCCTGGGTGACCGCGAACACGGCGAGCGCGCCGGGCGCTGGCACGGCCTGCAGCCGCGTGCTCCCGATGAATGGCGTGTCGGCCCACAGGGTCAAGCTCGTCGCCTGGATCAGGGCGGCCGAACCCTTGTCCTTGTACGGGGGGATGGTCACGGGCCCGGTGCCCTTCGGCAGGACCACGGTCTGCATCGTCACGAGGGGGTCGCTCGCGAACAGGAACACATCCTCGACGGTCTGGAACTGCCGCGCCTTGCCGACCGGGGACAGGTCCTGGCCCTCGATGAAGAACTCGCTCGGGCCGAAGCGCGCGGGCGAGAGGTCGATCGCAGCAGGCAGGCTGCCTCCGGCGATGCTCGGCACGCCGATGCTGTCGAAGGTGATTCCGCCCGCGTAGATCGGCAGGAACGCCTCGGTCTGGTTGTCGCCGACCGCAACGGCAAACAGGCTCATCGCGAAATCGCCGCCGAACCGGTACGCACCGGCTTGCAGGTCGACCGTCTGATACCCTGCCACGGGTGTCGGCAGGACGCCCCCTGGCAAGGCGCTGTTCAAGGTCGCGACCCAGTTCCCCTTGCCAGTGCGGCCGAAGCCGAAGGCGCCCGGGCAAGCACGCTCACCGACGCCGCCCAAGCTGTTGTGGGCCGACACAGCCCAAGGCGCGAAACCGATGGTCTTCTCGTAATCCGGAATACTCGGCGGTGCCGGAACCGGGAATCCGCTGAGGGCACCTGCCGCCGTGACCGTGGTCTCGAAGCGGCTGTTCAGCAGGACGTTCGCCTGCGCCGCCGCCGGCAAGAGGAGCAAGGTGGCGCCGAAGGCGAGCGCGTGGGAGACGGAACGTTTGGGAGTCTCCCCTGGCGGTCTCGACCACAGCGGCACGATGCCATCGTGTCGATCTCCCTGCAAGACGTTCGCTAACCGGAAAGGATGATGGTGATGCCCCGCCTTCCCCTGTATGTCGTGGATTCGTTTGCCGACCGGCGCTTCACCAGCAACCCGGCCGCGGTTGTGCCGCTCGATGCGTGGCTGCCGGACGCGGTGCTGCAAGGCATCGCCGCCGAGCACACTCTCGGCAAGACCGCCCTCGTGGTCGCCGAAGCGGCCGGTCCGCGTGCGCGCGGGTTCACGCGCACGACCGAGGTCAACCTCGGCGGCCACGTGACGCAAGCGCTTTCGTCCGCGAAACCGGGCGCTGCCTTGCTCCGCCCCTTGTGTCGCGCGCCCTTCCGGACGAACTGCGCGTATGAGCGCTGCGGGCGAGACCGCGCGGCGGAGGCGCGGCGCTCTTGCCGCCGGGCGACGGGGCGGCTATAGCCGGTGGCGGGTCACGCCCCCCCACCGGGGCGCATCGCTTCTGCAAGGGAGCCTGCCATGGCGAACAGCGCCACGCCGCCCGCGCGGCCATTTCTCCGTCCTGCCAATCCGCGTTTCTCTTCCGGGCCCACGGCGAAGCGGCCCGGCTGGTCGCCTGCCGCCCTCGAGGGCGCACTGGTCGGCCGGTCGCACCGCGCGAAGGATCCGAAAGCGCGTCTTGCCGAGGTGATCACGAGATCGAAACGGATTCTCGGCCTGCCGGAGAACTGGCGGCTCGGCATCGTTCCGGCGTCCGACACAGGGGCGATCGAGATGGCGATGTGGACCCTGCTCGGGGCGCGCCCTGTCGACGTGATCGCCTTCGAATCCTTCGGCGAGGCCTGGGCGGTGGATGTCGCAAAGCAGCTCAAGGTCGAGCACCGCATCCATTCAGCCCCGTACGGCAAGTTGCCGGATCTGAGTGCCGTCGACTGGACCCATGATGTGGTGTTCTGCTGGAACGGCACCACCTCTGGAGTGCGCATCCCTGATGGCGCGTGGATCGCGCCCGACCGCGCGGGGCTTGCGATCTGCGATGCAACCTCGGCCGTGTTCGCGATGGAGCTCCCCTACGACCGGCTCGATGTGATCACCTGGTCCTGGCAGAAGGTGCTGGGTGGTGAGGCCGCGCATGGCATGCTGGCGCTCTCTCCGCGCGCAATCGAGCGTCTTCTTTCACACAAGCCCGCCTGGCCGCTGCCGAAGATCTTCCGCCTTGTTTCGGGCGGCAAGCTCATCGAGGGCATCTTCAAGGGCGAAACGATCAACACCCCGTCCATGCTTTGTGTGGAGGATGCGCTCGATGGGCTCGCTTGGGCGGAGTCGATCGGTGGCTTGCCCGAACTCATCCGCCGGTCGGAGGCGAACCTTGCCGCGGTCGCGCGTTGGATCGAAACGACACCCAATTATGCTTTCCTCGCCGAAGACCCGCGCACGCGATCCTCAACCTCGATTTGCCTCTCCATCGTCGCCCCCTGGTTCACCGCCCTTCCCGCGGAAAGCCAGGCCGAGGCCGCGAAGGCGATCGCTGCGCTCCTAGAGGCGGAGGGTGTGGCGCTTGATGCGGGTGGCTATCGCGACGCGCCGCCGGGGCTGAGGCTCTGGGGCGGAGCGACGGTGGAGACCGCCGACATGGAGGCCGCTCTGCCGTGGCTCGATTGGGCGGCCGAGACGGTCGCGCAACGTTTCGCGACCGTGCCGGCCGGGGAGTGAGCCGATGCCGAAGGTTCTCATCTCCGACAAGCTCTCGCCCGCTGCGGTCGACATCTTTCGCAACCGCGGCATCGAGGTCGATGTCAAGACCGGCCTGTCGCCGGCGGAGCTGCGGGCCGTCATCGCCGACTATGACGGGCTCGCCGTCCGCTCCTCGACCAAGGTGACGGCGGAGCTCCTCGCCGCGGCGAGACGTCTCAAGGTTGTGGGTCGTGCCGGCATCGGTGTCGACAATGTCGACGTGAAGGCTGCAACCGCCCGCGGCGTGGTGGTGATGAACACGCCGCATGGCAATGCCATCACCACGGCGGAGCATGCGATTGCCCTGATGTTCGCGCTCGCCCGGCAAATCCCGGAGGCTTCCGTTTCCACCAAGGCGGGCAAATGGGAGAAGAACCGTTTCCTGGGCGTCGAGCTCTACGGCAAGACGCTTGGCATCATCGGCTGCGGCAACATAGGCTCCATCGTTGCTGACCGCGCGCTCGGGCTGAAAATGAAGGTGATCGCCTACGATCCCTTCCTCTCCGATCAACGGGCAGTCGCGCTCGGCGTGGAGAAGGTTGATCTGCACGATCTGTTCGCGCGGGCCGACATCATCACCCTGCACGCCCCGCTGACGGAAGGCACGCGCCACATCATCGATGCGCCCGCGATCGCGCAGATGAAGCGTGGCGTGCGCATCATCAACTGTGCTCGTGGCGGGCTGATTGTGGAGAAGGATCTTCACGACGCGCTCGTCGCCGGTCATGTTGCTGGTGCCGCGCTCGACGTGTTCGAGACCGAGCCGGCGACCGAGAGCCCGTTGTTCCAGCTGGAGAATGTCATCTGCACGCCGCATCTCGGTGCCTCGACCGTGGAGGCGCAGGAGAACGTGGCACTTCAGATCGCTGAGCAGATGAGCGACTTCCTCCTGACGGGTGCGGTGATGAACGCGATCAACATGCCCTCTGTCTCGGCGGAGGACGCACCACGTCTCAAGCCCTACATGGAGCTTGCACGCCTGCTCGGCGCCTTCGCCGGCCAGCTCTCGGTGGCGCGTGACGATGGGTTTCGCTCCATTGCGATCGAATATGAGGGTCATGTTACGACTTTGAACCATACGCCGCTGACGGCAGCCGCACTCGCAGGCCTGCTTGGCCCACTGATGGAAGGCGTGAACATGGTCAACGCTCCGGTGATGGCGCGCGAGCGCGGCATCGATCTCACCGAGACCGTGCACGATCGGCCATCCGAGTATCAGACGCTGATCCGGATCGCGGTGACGACCGATCGCGACACGCGTGCGGTCGCCGGAACGCTCATCGCCGGTTCCCGTCCGCGTCTGATCGAGATCAAGGGCATCCCGGTGGAGGCCGACTTCTCGCGCCACATGCTGTACGTGACGAACGAGGACAAGCCGGGCTTCATCGGTCGGTTCGGCACCACGCTCGCCGAAGCCGGCGTGAACATCGCGACCATGCATCTCGGTCGCACTGCGCCGGGAGGGGACGCGATTTGCCTTGTCTCCGTCGACGAGCCAGTTCCGGCGGAGGTGCTCGAACGCGTGCGCGGGCTGCCGCTGGTGAAACAAGCAACCCTGCTGTCGTTTTGACACCGTCGGATTGTGATGGTGCTGACGTCTGGGCAGGGGTTTGCCGATGGCTTCGCTAACGTGCAAGGGCGGCCACCGCGTTATCACCCCTCACTGAGACAGGAGGTGGAGCGGTTTGCTTCTTCGCGCTGCTTGGTTAGGACGGTTCCTTAACGCGGCGAGGCAAGGGTCAAACCTGAGCGCTGGACCATGCGCTGCGCCTCGGCGAGCAGGGCGGAAGCGGAGAGGATGTAGACCTCGTCGCTGAGCGCTACGCGGTGTCCTGCTCCGTCCGAGCGGCCGGCTGCGGGCAGACGACGGATCGCGATAATCATGCCAACCAGCCGCCCGCGCTCGTCGACTACGGGGCCACCCGAGAAGCCCGGCACCGTACCTGGCAGTGCAGCGACAAAGCCAGGGCCGAGCCCGGGTACGTCGATCGATCGTCCCGTGGCCAACCCATCGACACGCCGCGGCAGAGCGATCCCCGCGCCGCCTAGGGGCATGGACCCCGAGGCGGCCAAACGATCGCCGGCAGCAAGGATGGTCCTGCGCAGAGCCGGCCGTTCGTCGACGGCGGCTTCATGATCACAGCCGACTGGGCGCAGAAACCCTTCTGCGAGCTCCAGGACGGCAAGATCCATGGCCGGGCTGCGACCGAGCAGTCTCGCGGTCGTCATCGGACCACCGGCCGGACCCCGGCGCAGCGTAACCCGGGTGCCTGGGGCCACGCCGTCGACGACATGCGCCGCGGTCACTGCAAGACCAGGAGCGATGGTGAACGCCGATCCGACAAGACGAGGCGTGATAACCAACGCGTGGTGCGCCAGGGGATCCACGGCGATACAGGCCGACCGCTCCATCGCCGCCGGCGCCGCGCCGCCGCTCCGTGTCGCGGCAAGCCCCTGTCCTGACGCAAGCCCGACTAGCCAAAGCACCAGGACCGCGAAAAGGCCCCTGACAGGGCTGCTGACACGTCGCCGATAGAGATCGTGACTCATTCTCCGCCCCTGGACCCGCCCGGTTTCGCCCGGCTTCGGCGCGCCGCAGGCTGATCAGGCCTCCGGCACCGATCTGAGTTCCGCGACAATGGTCGCCAGGTGCGATGAACAAACGCTTAACGAGATGGTCGACCGGAACGGTCATCGAGTCTCATGTGGAGAGCCGCGTTCACAGACCTTGCCAACTCTGCTGATCGCCGCAGACGCCCGTTGCCAGAGCGCGGCACCTGCCCCATGAAAGAGGTGTGCTCCGGCCGAGCGTGCGGCCGATGCAGGGAAATGGGGAGGAACACGATGAGCCTTGGTCGTCGCACCGTCCTTGCCGGCATGTCCGGCGCCACTCTCGTCGCCGCAGCGACACCGTTGTGCGCGCAAACGGGCAGTGAAATCCGCATCAGCCACCAGTGGCGCCAACAGTCGGACGCGCGCGATCGCGGCGCACGCCTGTTCGTCGAGGAGGTGCGCAAGCGCGCCCCCGACCTCCGTTTCCGCATCTACCCCAACCGGTCGCTGATCTCGAACCCCATCGCGCAATTCGACGCCATGCTGTCGGGTTCGCTCGAGATGGCGGTGTTCCCGATCACCTACGGCGTGGGCAAGGTGCCCGAGTTTTCGATCGGCATCATGCCCGGAACGATCCGCAGCATCGACCAGGCGATGCGGCTGAAGGGAACCCCGTTCCATCGCCGCTTCCAGGAGATCGCGATGGAGGGCGGTATTCGCCTCGTCACCTGGTGGTGGACGCCAGGCGGCTTCGCCTCACGCGACCGCGCGATCGGCGCCCCTGAGACGGTCTCTGGCCTGCGCATGCGCGCTGCCGACCCAACCTTTGAACTGATGCTGAAGGAAGCCGGCGCCTCCGTTGTCTCCATGCCCTCGACCGAGATCTATCCCGCCCTGCAGTCGGGCGTGCTGAATGCGACGCTCACTTCGGCTGAGACCTTCGTTTCGATGCGGCTTTATGAGCAAACGCGGCATGCGACCATCGGCGGGCCGAACACGCTCTGGATGCTCTATCAGCCGCTTGTGATGGCGACTACAGTGTGGCATCGCCTGACACCGGACCAGCAGCGCGCGATCGACGAGGCGGCGAACGTTGCGGACGAGTGGTTCGCGCGCGAACAGAACGACGCAGCCGAGAAGGCGGTTGAGGCCTTCACCCGCGCGGGCAACCAGGTGCGCGGCCTGACGGATGCCGAATACGCCGCCTGGGTGGCGCTCGCTCGCCGTACCGCCTGGGAGGAATTCGCGCGCTCGACCCGCCATGGGCGGGAGCTGCTCGATCTGCTGACCAGGGCGCTCGCGTAAGGGGAAGGTCATCTCCGTCCCCTTCGATCACGCTCGGTGAGGCCTTGGGCCCACGCGATGTCCCTCGCACCTGTTCGCTCGGATGACGTTTCGCGCGCGGCACCCTTTTGGGTGCACGCCATCGATGCGGTCGGGCTTGTTTGCGCGATCGCCGCCGCCGTCATGCTCACCGCCGCTGTGCTGGTGGTGAGCTATATGGTGGTACACCGCTCGCTCGGCGCCTCGGCCTTCTGGGAGATCGAGCTCGCGGTCTACTTGATGGTGGGCGCGATCTTCCTCGCTTCGCCCTACACGCTGCGCACCAGGGGGCACGTCAATGTCGATCTGCTCGATGTTCTGCTCGGCGGGAGGGCGAAGCGCGCCGTTGCCTACGGCACGGCGGCGGTCGGCTGCGCGGTCTGTCTCTACCTCGCCTGGCACGGCTGGAAACTGTTTCACGAGGCCTGGGTGACGGGCGAGACGTCGGAGAGCATGTGGAAACCGGTGCGCTGGCCGCTCTACCTGGCGATGCCGGTCGGCCTCGCGCTGACCGCCCTGCAATACGCGGCGGAAGTGTGGAAAATTGGCGCGCGGGGACGGTCGTGAGCGAACTCGAGATCGGAGGGCTGATCCTCGTCGTCACCCTCGCCGTGCTGTTTTCGGGGCTCCCCATAGCCTGGGGTCTTGCGCTCGTCGCGGTCGGCTTTCTTGCCGTGTTCGGCTCCGCCGGCGCGCTGAACACGCTCGCCATCACCATGATGAGCGAGCTCTCCTCCTTTGCGCTGCTGACTATTCCCCTCTTCATCCTGCTCGGTGCCTCGGTGGGGGTGAGCAGGGCGGGGGCAGACATCTTCGAAAGCCTGCATCGTTGGCTTGCCCGTGTGCCGGGAGGACTTGTCATCGCCAACATCTACGCCTGCGGGCTCTTCTCCGCGATCTGCGGTTCCTCGCCGGCCACCGCCGCAGCGATCGGCAAGATCGGCGTGCCAGAGATGATGAAGCGCGGTGTGAAGCCACGGCTCGCGACGGGCGCGATTTGCGCCGGCGGCACCTTGGGCATCCTCATCCCGCCTTCGGTCACGCTCATTCTGTACGGCATCGCAACGGAAACCTCGATCGGGCGTCTGTTCCTCGCCGGCGTGATCCCGGGCTTCCTGCTGACGACGATCTTCGCGATTTACGCTTGGGCAGCATCGATCCGCGACGTGCGGCGCAATCCGCAGCCTGTGGAACGCTACACGATGGCGCAGAAGATGGAGGGATTGGCGCGCGTCGCACCCTTCCTCGGCATTATCGTCGCTGTGGCGGTGTTCATGTATGGTGGCTTCGCCACGCCCTCCGAGGTGGCTGCCATCGCCGCCTTTCTCGCGCTTATGTTGGTGATGGTCATCTACCGCACCTGGCGACTGGGCGAGCTTTGGGCGATCTATCGCGACACCGTGCGTGAAAGCACGATGATCATGATGATCATCGGCTCGGCCGCCCTGTTCGGCTACATGATGAGCTACCTCTACGTCACCCAGACAGTGGCCGATGCGCTCGTCTCTCTCTCGCTCAACCGCTGGGTGCTGATGGCGATGATCCAGGCGCTGCTGTTGCTCGCCGGCTGCTTCTTGCCCCCAGTGGCCATCATTCTGATGCTGATGCCGATCCTGCAACCGGTGCTGGAGGCGAACGATTTCGACCTGATCTGGTTCGGCATCCTGCTCACCATCAATCTGGAGATCGGCCTGATCACGCCGCCCGTGGGCCTGAACCTCTATGTGCTGCGCGGGGTGGCGCCGCAGGTGCCGCTCAGCGAAATCCTCTGGGGCAGCCTGCCCTTCGTGCTGCTGATGCTGGGCTTCATGGTGCTGCTTTGCTTGATGCCTGGTCTTGCGACCTGGCTGCCGAACCAGGTCATGGGCCGAGGGTTTTGAGCAAAGGCGGCCTCGGCTGGGCACGGCTCCTGGTCGCGCCGTCCCTGATCGGGTTTGCCGCCTTCGGCGGCGCCTTCGCAGTGATGGTTGTGTCCGAAACGAACCGGACGCGGGCCGATTTTGCCCTCGGGCATCTCGGCCTCGCCGCCGTGCCGGTGGCGATGGTTGCCGAGGTGGTGCGGACCCTGATGCTCCGGCGCGCGGGTGGAAGCCGACTCCGGCTCATCCTCTTCGCGCTCGTCCGTCTCGCCGCGCTGATCGCGCTTGCTCTCGCCTGGCTCGCGACGCATCTCGCCTAAGCCTCCGCACCAGCCCAGCGTGGCACGACCCCGCATGATTGCGAAACGGGTCGGGTGTGTTCGGCCCTGTTGGCCGGGCTCCTTCGCGCCTCCTGTGCTGGCTGCGTCCCACCCCTCGACGATCATCACGATCCTCCGTCCATGGTGTACCACTCAGTCCTGCACCTCGGTCAGCCCGCCCTGCAGGCGACGAAGTTCGCGGACACTGACGCATCACGGCAGGGTGCTTTTCGGCTGCCCGGAACGCAGCGCCTTGCGCTCTTGCGGCATGCGCTTGCCGTCGAACACGGTTCGCGCTTCTGCTGATGAAGGTTCGGCGAAGCCCTTTAGCAGGTGCGGAAGGCAAGCCCGTCGATGAGGGCGGCGAAACCAGGGCCTCCCACGGCGCCGAGCGCGATCTCGGTCACGTAGGCGGTTGGCGCCATCCTGTAGGCGGTGCGGAACTCCTGCGCCAGTTGCACCGTCTCCTCCACCCACCCCGCGGCGGGCGTCGAACCACGGCGCAGCCAGCGCGTCTGTTCCAGCACGAGCAGCAAGGGGGTGGGGTGCCAGGCGGGCTCACCGGCCTCACCGCCCCAACGATAGGCGAGCGCGAAGCCGGGCAGCGGCCGGGTTGGGCTCAGTGCGCGGGCGAAGCCCAGTGCGTAGCGCTGCACGAGGTTCATCCGCTCGCCGTCGGGCTCGAAGCCGACCCGCACGACGAGGCCCGCACCGTCGCCGCCGGTTTCGATTCGCCACCGCCAGCTGAGGCACAGCGCAGGGTGGACGGGCACCCTTACCGGCAGGAATACCACCGCAGCCCCGCCGTGTTCGCGCCCGGCCTCGAGGCGGATCGCGGTTTCGCCCTCTGCTGTGACGGAAAGGGGAGGGAGCGGTCCCGCGATCGGCTGCACGCGCCAGCCCTGCGCGGCGAGGGCGGGGTCGAGGCGCGCCGCCGCAGCCGCCGGCAGGGCAGCGGCGAGGGTGAGGGTCATGGCAAGGGAGGCGCGCACAGCGAGAGTGTAGCGCACTCTCGCCCCTTCTGGTCGCCCCGGCCGCCCGCCTGTATGGTCAAGGCGAGTTCGGAGGAGGGGACACGCCATGGCCGAGATCACCATCACGGCAGCCGATGGGTCGGGCGAGTTCTTCGCCTACCTTGCGCGCCCGAAAACCCAGCCCGCCGGCGCGGTGGTCGTGATCCAGGAAATCTTCGGCGTGAACGCCGGCATGCGTGCGATCACGGACTCGCTCTCCGACTGGGGGTTCATCGCCCTCTGTCCTGATCTGTTCTGGCGGATCGAACCGCGCGTCGACATCACCGACCGCACCCAGGCCGAGTGGGACAAGGCCTTCGCCCTGTTCAAGGCCTTCGACCAGGAGAAGGGGGTGGAGGACCTGCAGGCCGCGGTCGCTGCGGCGCGTTGCCTGGATGGGGCGAACGGCAAGGTTGCCACCATGGGATTCTGCCTCGGTGGGCGGATGGCGGCGCTGATGGCGCTGCGGTCGGATGCAGACGCCAATGTGTCGTACTACGGGGTCGGGCTCGAAGGGCTCGCTTCCGACCTGCGGGCTCTGAAACGGCCTTTGCTCATGCACATCGCGGAAAAGGACCGCTTCGTGCCGAAGGAGGCGCAAGGGGTCGTGCTTGCCGCCGTGCTGCCTAACCCGCGCATCACGGCCCATGTCTATCCGGACGTCGACCATGCCTTCGCCCGGGTCGGCGGCCAGCATTGGGACGGGCGGGCGGCGGCGATCGCCAACGGACGGACGGCCGAGTTCCTCGCCCGTCATCTCTGTTGAGACAGGATCGCGCGCGGAACGAGACGCGGCCGGCATGGACGGCGCGAACGAGGGAGGAGTGGCATGCCGGGCGCACTTTCGGGCCTGAAGGTGATCGATCTGACCCGCGTCCTCGGCGGGCCCTACTGCACCATGATCCTTGCCGACCACGGGGCGGAGGTGATCAAGATCGAACCTCCCCAGGGCGACGAGACGCGCGACTGGGGCCCCCCCTTCCGCGATCATGGCGACGGCACGCGCGACGCCTCCTACTTTCTCGGCGTCAACCGCAACAAGGTCTCGTTGGCGCTTGATCTCGCGCGCGAGGAGGGGCGGGCGGTTCTCCTGCGCCTGCTCGAGGGCGCGGATGTGCTGATGGAGAATTTCAAGCCCGGAACGATGGAGCGGTGGGGGCTCGGCTACGAGGCGCTGAGTGCGCGTTTCCCCCGCCTCATCCACTGCCGGATCTCGGGCTTCGGCGCCGACGGCCCGCTCGGTGGCTATCCCGGTTACGACGCGATCATCCAGGCCATGGCGGGGCTGATGAGCATCAACGGCACGCCCGAGACGGGGCCTGTGCGGCTCGCCACCCCGATGGTCGATCTGGGCACCGGTCTTTATTCGGCGATCGCGATCCTGATGGCGCTCTACGAGCGCGACCGCAGCGGGCAAGGCCAGTTCCTCGACATGACGCTCTACGACTGCGGCATGGCGCTTCTGCATCCGCACGCCGCCAACTATCTGCTGTCGGGGCGCCGTCCTGTCGCCACCGGCAACCCGCACCCCAACCTCGCGCCGTACGACAAGTTCCGCACCCGCACCTGCGAGATCTTCATCGGCACCGGCAACGATGCGACCTTCCGCCGGATGTGCGACCTCCTCGCCCGTCCGGAGCTTGCCGAGGATGCGCGCTTCGCCACCAACGCCGATCGGGTCGCCAACCGCGAAGCGCTTGCTGCGATCGTTCAGGAGATCATCGCCGACGAGGACGGGCACGCGTTGTGTGAGCGGCTTCTGGCGGCGGGCCTGCCGGCTGGCCCTGTGCTTTATGTCGACGAGGTGGTGGCCGCGCCGCACACGGCAGCGCGCAACATGGTGGCGGAGATCGGCTGGTATCGGGCGTTGAACACGCCGATCAAGTTCTCGCGCAGCCCAGGTGGTGCGCGCACGGCCCCGCCTCGGTTCGGCGAGCATGGTGAAGCCGTGCTCGCCGCCCACGGGTTCGCCGAGCGAGAGATCGCGGCCCTGAAGGCGGCCGGCGTGGTGGTGACTGAACGCCGCGTCGCGTCGCGGAAACCCGCTGCGAAGGCGGCGGAGTAGGCGGTCAGGCCTGCCGTTTCGTCTCCGGTTGATCGTGGGGCTTGGGGGTGATCGCTTCCGCCTCCGCCTCAGCTTTTAGTCGCCGGTAGCTCCGCAGCCCGAGCGGCAGGGTTGCCGTGTAAACCGCGCCGATCACGGCCAACGTCCCCCACGGTTCGCTCACCAGCAGCGCCACCGCAAGCCCAGCGCCGAGCAGGAGCGGCAGCACGTATTCGTTCGGCACCTTGAAATTCTTGAAGCTCCAGGTGGGCAGGGTGCTCACCATCAACGCGGCGATTGCAAACAACAAAACGCCGGCGAAAGCTGGATGACGCGCGGCTTGGGAAAGCGCCGAAAGTCCTGAGGCTTCGGCTTGCAGCCACAGGAACAGCGGGAAGAGGGCAAGCCCCGCCCCTGCCGGTGCCGGCACGCCGACGAAGAAGTTGTACGTGTAGGCCGGTTTCGGTGCGCCATCGATGGCGGCGTTGAAGCGGGCAAGCCGCAGCGCCGCGCACACCGCGAACATCAGGCACGGTGCCCAGCCGAGCCCGCCCCAGGCCTGAAGCGTCCAGAGATAGAGGATGAGGGCCGGTGCGATGCCGAAACAGAGGAAGTCGGCGAGGCTGTCGAACTCGGCTCCGAACCGCGTGGTCGCCTTGAGCAGGCGGGCGATTCGCCCATCGAGCCCGTCGATCACGCCCGCGACCACGATCGCCGCCGCCGCTGCGTCCCAGCGCTCAAGGAGCGCGAAGCGGATTGCGGTCAGGCCTGCACAGAGCCCAACCAGCGTCATCAGGTTGGGGATCAGCCGGTTGAAGGAGAGGCCCTGGAAGCGCGGGCGGGAGCGGCGGCGGATCCGCGCTCGCCACCGTTCCATCGCAGGCGTGAGGGCAGGGCGCATGTCAGATCATCTCCGCGGTGCGGGCCGGCTCGGTCGAGGCGAGGTCGGCGACGACCGTCTCGCCCGCGACCATCCGTTGACCTACCGAAACAAGAGGGGAGGCACGTTCGGGCAGGTAGAGATCGACCCGCGAGCCGAAGCGGATGAGCCCGATCCGCTCGCCCGCGCGCACGTCTTGGCCCTCACGCACCTCGCAGACGATGCGACGCGCGATCAGCCCGGCGATCTGCACGACCGCGATCGTGCGGCCGTCGGCAAGCTCAAGCAGGATGGCATTGCGCTCATTCTCCTCCGAGGCCTTGTCCATTGCCGCGTTGAGGAAGGCGCCCGGGTGGTAGGCGATGCGGCGGATTCGCCCCGCCGCCGGCGCACGGTTCACGTGCACGTCGAGCACGGAGAGGAAGGTCGCCACCCGCGTCCGTGGCTCGGGGCCGAGACCGAGTTCGGCAGGAGGAACGGCGGGTGCGATCGACATCACGCGCCCGTCGGCAGGGGCAAGAATGAGTCCAGGCCGCTGCGGCACGGCGCGGTCGGGGTCGCGAAAGAAGACGGCGGACAACGCGGCACCAGCAAGGCCAAGCCAGACGAAGCCGTGCCAGACAAGCCCCAGAACGAGCCCCGCAAGGGCCGGGGCGACGATGAAGGGAAGCCCCGCGCGGTGCGGTCTGGCCAGCACCAGAGCGGCGGTGTCGAGAAGGCTCATATGTCCGTTGCGTGTCGCTTCGATGACACTGCTGGCACGGATCGCCCGCCAAGGCGAGGCCCACCCGTTCTGTTCAGCGAAGCTTTACCCTTTGCGGGCATCCTCGACCCGCGATGACTGCCTCCGCCCTCTCGCCCTCTGTTCTCTCATCCCCCGTGCCGTTGAGCGGCCGCCCTCTCGGCCGCCTTGGTCCGTTCGAGGTGGGGCTTGATGGCGCACTCTCGCCCTCCGGCGCCTCGGGCCCCGTCCGCTTCGCCTTCGCCTGGCGCGGGCGCCGCGTGCAGGCGGAACTCGGGCCGGGGCGCCAGCTCCGCTTCGGCATTCGGGCCTTCCGGGTTCCCTTCACGGCGGAGGAGGCGGGCAGACGACGGTCGGTGTTGACGGCGGTTCTCGCGCTCCGCGCCGGCGGCGAGACAAACCTCACGGCGGTGCTCTCGCCGGCGCACGAACTCCGTCTCGAATGGCAGGAGACTCTGGAAGCGACGACCGCAACCCGCCTGGTCGCTGCCGCGACGCGCTTTGTTCTGCTCGTCGAGCCATATCTGACGCTCCTGGAGGAGGAGGGCGCCGTCCCACCCGTTTGACGCGCCGCAGCCACGGCCCTGGCCCGGCCTGCGCCGCTCGTCAGGCGAACGCCTCGGCTGATGGCGCCGGCGTGGGCACGGCGCCGATGCGTCCGTTCAATCGGGTCTCGCCAAGGCGGCGTTTGGGCGGCCGACGCGTTGGCGCGCTGCTATGGCCGGGGCCGCGCCAGGGCAAGGACCTCCGGCGCGACCCGCCATCTCAACCCTCGGGCCGCGGCACGACGAACACTTGGCCCGGATAGATCCGGTTCGGATTGCGGATCTGGTCGCGGTTCGCCTCATAGATGATCGTGTAGCGAATCCCGCGACCATAGGTCGCCCGCGCAATCCGCCACAGGCTCTGGCCCGGCTGCACGACCACCATGCCCTCGCGCAGGCCTTCGGGCGGCATGTTCGCTCTCTGGAACTCCACTTCGGCCCGTGCCATCACCTTGCCGTCTGCGGCGAGTTGGTCGGCACGCAAAGCTGCTACTTTGCCTGGTTCGATCGGCACTGCCGCCGGCGCCAGGCTCCAACGACCGGCCTCGTTCGCCCGCGTGTCGCCGAGATGGTTGGTGTCGAGGTAGAGCCGCACAGGCGCCCCTGGGGCGGCGCGGCCGGAAAAGCGGATGTCCCCGCCCTCTCCATACTCCACTGCCTCCACGGTCACAGACCCTCCGCGGTTAGGCAGCGAAACGCCAGTGCCGTGCCCAGCGTGCACGGACGGCAAGGGCGCGGCTCTGGCCCTCCCCGCCATGTCGGGGGGCGCCGCCGCCGGCGAGATCGCCTCGGCCCCTTCCGTGTCCGGCCGTCGATCCTGCGATGCTGCGAGGGGTGGCAACGGAACCGCCGCGGCCGGGGGCATTGCTCCGCCGGCTGACGGCGCCTGCAAAACCCGCAATTCGCCCTGTGGGTCGCGCGGCGCGAGCAGGGCAATCGGCGGCGGCGCAGGCGTCTCGGCCGGCAGAGGACGGCCGGCGACGTCGCGATCCCGCTCAGGCACGACGACCACCAGCGTCGATGCGGATTCCAGCACGCTTCCGTCTGGGGCGCGGGCGAGCAGGCTGAGTTCGCGCCCGCCCGGCGGCATTGGCAGGGCGGGGACGAAGACCCACTCGCCGCGATCGTCCGCCCGTGCGCGGCCCATCTCGCGGCCCCCGTCGAGGATCGTCACCTCGGCATGCGGCGCCGCCCGACCAGCCATCACCGCCTCGCCGCGCGCACTCACACGCACGATGTCGAATGACGGGCGAAGAGGGGCCGATGGCGGTGGCTGCGCCAGCGCGATCGGCGCCGTCGCCACCGGCGCGGCGGTTTGTGCCGGCGCGACAGCGACAGGCGCGGCAAGACGGTCTGCCGGCATGCGCGGTCCCAGGTCAGCCAGCGGCGTGGGGTCTGCCCTCCGCCCAGCCGGCCGAAGGTCACGGTCGCCAGCCAACCACCACAGCCCACCGGCAATGGCGACCAGGCCGGCGAGACCGACCAAAACGGGTCGCATGGCCCGACCTCGCTGCGACTGTTTTACCGCCCGACAATAGGTGTAGGCGGCGTGACATCGTCTTGCAATGCGAAGCGCGTTCACCGTCCCGCGGGCGCCTGCGGGTCCCACATGCCTCCCGCATGACCAAGCGAACGCCAGGCGACCAGCCGGAGCCGGGCCGACCTCAAGGCGTGGCAGTGGTGGCAGCGGCAAGCGCGCCAGCGGCACAGGCGCGCCCGCTCACGCAACCGCTCGCGGAGCCGTGCGCTCACGCCGGGCAGGCAGGCCCAGTATGGTCGCCAGGGAAGAAGCGGGAACAGAAGCGAACCATGCGCGGCGAGACCGAGGCGATGACCGAACGGGCGGTGTGGGATCTGCCGACCAGACTGTTCCACTGGGCGCTTGTGCTGTGCCTTGTCGCGTCCTTCATCACGGTCAAGCTGCACGAGATGCGCCTGCATGCTTGGTTTGGCTATACAGCGCTCACGCTCGTGCTGTTTCGCCTGGTGTGGGGCGTCGTCGGCAGCGAGAGCGCGCGCTTCGTGCGCTTTGTGCGCGGCCCCGGCGCGGTGGCCAACCACCTTGGCGGCCTGCTCCGCCGCGAGCCCGACCGCGAAACCACCCACAACGCGCTGGGTGGCTGGGCGGTGGTCGCTCTCCTCCTGCTCGTCCTGGCGCAAGCGACGACGGGGCTGTTCGCCAACGACGACATTCTCTTCCGAGGGCCGCTTTTCCCTCTGGTGGGCAAAGCCTGGTCGGACCGCCTCACCACCTGGCACTACCGGGTCTCTGATGCGTTGCTCATCATGATCGCCGTGCACGTCGCGGCCGTGCTTGTATACCGCATCGCGCTTGGGCGCGACCTGATCACGCCAATGCTGACCGGCCGCAAACGCCTCCCCGATCCTGTCGCTTCGCCTCGCCTTGTCTCACCCTGGCTCGCGCTCTTGGCGTTGGTGATTGCGGCCGTGGCGGTGTGGGCGGTGGTGACCCGGCAGCTGTTTTGATCGCGTCAGCGCTGCGGTGCGCGATAAGGGCGGTGGCAAGCGCCGCAGGCCTGGCCGGTTGCCTCGAAGGCCTGGGCGAGCGCCCTCTGATCTGTCCCTTGCGCCGCGGCGACCAGCGCTTCGGCGCGTTGCGTAAAGGCGTCGGCCACGCGCTCGAACCCCGTGCGATCGCTCCAGACGGCGGGCAGGGCGCGGCTTCCTTGCCCGTCGCTACCGGGCGGGAAGAGCGTTTTGATCTTCGGTGCATGCTCGGCGATGGCGCGGGCGTGCGGCAGGGCCTCGCTATTGGGGTCTCGCATCTGCACGATGGTTTGGATCGCCTCCATTTTGTCGCGCAGCAGGCGGAATCCCGCCTGGCGTTCGGCGATCACGCCGGTCTGGGCGAAGGCGAGAGCCGGTGCCAGCGCGAGGGCAACGGTGAGGACAGTGGCGCGCAGCAACGTCATGGGTGTCGTGCTTCCCTTTTCAGTGCACCGGCCGAAGGCACCGGCGCGCCCGAGACTGCCAAAGAGCCGGGCCGGCCACGCGCTCACAATCGTGTGCGCAGCCAAAAGGGCAGCGAGTGACAGGGGCGTGCCGCCGCGTTAGTGCCGCCTTCATCGCTTCTGAGGCATGGAGTTCCCCAATGCAGCGAGTTCACATTCGTGCCGTCGCCGTCTTTTGCGGTTCTCGTCTGGGCAGGGATCAGCGCTTCGCTGAGGCGGCCGATCGTCTTGGCCGCCTATTCGGCGAGGCGGGCGTACGCCTGGTTTTCGGTGGCGGCCGAATCGGGCTGATGGGTCGGATCGCCGATGCCTGCCTCGCCGCGGGCGGGCAGGTGACGGGGGTGATCCCCCGTTTCCTTGCCGAACGCGAGGTGGCGCACGCAGGGGTCGCCGACATGCGCATGGTGGAGGCGCAGCGCATTCGCACCAACGGCCGCCCGTCAGACTCTGTTGGTCAGGGAGCGGGGGGAGGCTGCGTCGCGCCGCTCGAAGAGATGGAGCTCGAGATCAATGCGATGCACATCCGCAAGGCCTGGATGGCGGCGGAGGCAGATGCCTTCGTGATGCTGCCCGGCGGCTTGGGCACGCTTGACGAGACGATCGAGATCTTGACGTGGCGCCAGCTCGGCCTGCACGAGAAGCCGATTGTGCTGTGCGACATCGCGGGCAGTGCTCGGCCTCTTGTCGCCGCCATTGATGCCGCGATCGCAGCCGGGTTCGCAGAGCCCTCCGCCCGTGCCTTGTTCGCTGTCGCCGACGGGCCGGATGCCGTGTTGCCCCTGCTCGCGAGCCTGACTTCCCCCTCGCATGCTTCCGCTGCGGCGAGCTGAGGCGGCGTCTTGCCGGCTGATCGGCACAGGCCTATACGCAGGGGCCGCGTCTGGCGGCCGGAGCGTAGCTCAGCCTGGTAGAGCACTGTGTTCGGGACGCAGGGGCCGGAGGTTCGAATCCTCTCGCTCCGACCAGCCGGACGCCCTTTCCACCCCTCCTCAGGCCAAGCCGGCATTCCGCGCCGACGTCAACGCAGCTAAGGTGCCGACGCGCGCGTGGAGGCGGGGGGCATGTCGCAACCGGACTACGACGTCATTGTCATCGGGGCTGGGCCGGGTGGCTATGTCTGCGCCATCCGCTGCGCCCAGGCGGGGCTGCGTGTCGCCTGCGTCGAAAAGCGCCACACTCTGGGCGGGACGTGCCTGAACATCGGCTGCATTCCCTCCAAGGCTCTGCTGACGAGTTCGGAGAAATATGCCGAGGCCCAATCCCACCTCGAAGACCATGGCGTGGTGATCGGCGGTGAGATCGGGCTCGATCTGCACCGCATGCTGGCGCGCAAGGACGAGGTGGTGGCCGCCAACGTCCAGGGCATCGAGTTCCTGTTCCGCAAGAACAAGGTGACTCGCATCGAGGGGGAGGGGCGGATCGAGGCGCCTGGCCGGGTGGCGGTGAATGGCACCGTGCACACAGCGAGGCACATCGTGATCGCCACCGGCTCCGAGAGCACGCCGCTGCCGGGGGTCGAGGTGGACGAGCGGATGATCGTCTCCTCCACCGGCGCGCTTGGGCTCGAGCGGGTTCCCGCTCACCTCGCCGTCATCGGCGGTGGCTACATCGGGCTCGAACTGGGGTCAGTCTGGCGCCGCTTGGGTGCCAAGGTGACGGTGATCGAGGTTCTCGATCGCATCGTGCCGACGATGGATGGCGAGGTGGCGAAGACCTTCCAGAGGATCCTCACCAAGCAAGGGATCTCGTTTCGCCTCGGCACCAAGGTGGTCGGAGCGCGCAAAGGGAATGACGGGGTAACGCTCGGGCTCGAACCAGTCGCCGGTGGGCAGGCGGAGGAGCTGCAGGCCGACGTCGTGCTGGTCGCGATTGGCCGCCGTCCCCACACCACGGGCCTCGGCCTCGACGAGGTCGGGGTCGCGCGCGACGAGCGCGGCCGCATCCGCACCAAGGACGGCTATGCCACCTCGGTTCCCAACATCTGGGCGATCGGCGACGTCATCGCGGGCCCGATGCTTGCCCACAAAGCGGAGGAGGAAGGGGTGGCGCTGGCCGACCGGCTCGCCGGGCGGCACGGGCACGTCAACTACGAGGCGATTCCCGGCGTGGTGTACACGGCACCCGAGGTCGCCGCCGTAGGGGCGACCGAAGAGGAGCTGAAGGCGAGGGGGGTGGCGTATCGCGTCGGCAAGTTCCCCTTCAGCGCCAACGGGCGCGCCCGTGCCCTGGGGGAGACGGAAGGCTTCGTGAAGATCCTTGCCGATGCGGCGACCGATCGGATCCTCGGCGCGCATATCGTCGGGCCGCAGGCGGGCACGCTGATCGCGGAACTGGCGCTGGCGGTGGAGTTCGGCGCCTCGGCTGAGGACGTGGCGCTCACGTCGCACGCGCACCCTTCGCTGAACGAGGCGGTGAAGGAAGCGGCCCTCGCAGTGTCCGGCAAGCCGCTGCACCTTTGATGTGAGAGGGGGCCGGCGGGCCCGGCCGAGGGGGGCGGCCCTCGGCAACGAAACCGCGTGATGCGTCAGGCGGTTTTGCGCTATCCTTCGCATACCGCATGAACACGCAAGACGCCGCCCGCCCATCCCGCCTCGTCCCGCCTGCCGTCGTCGAACTGCTCCGGCGGCGCGCGGCGGACCTTGCCGGGGTGTCTTCCGCTCTGGTTGGCATTACGCTGGCGGCAGCGCTCGCCACCTACGATCCGGCGGATCCCTCCCTCAACACCGCGACCGTCGCTTCAGTGTCCAATCTCGCTGGGCCGGCGGGCGCCATTTTCGCCGATCTTGCCCTGCAGGGCTTCGGGCTCGCTGCCTGGCTCATTGTTGTCACGCCTCTGGGGTGGGGCTTTGCGCTGATCGCGCGCGGGGCGGTGGGCGCGCCTCTCGTTCGCCTCGCTTGTCTGCTCGTCGCCCTGCCTTTGGTCTCCGCCGTCCTTTCGTTGATACCGCTCGACGGTGGACAGTTGGCGCCCGCTGGCGTGGGTGGGGTGGCTGGCATCGTCGTCGCCGACCGCGTGCTCGCCGCGGGTGAAGCGGTGCTTGGCCTTCTCGGCCGCGTGTTCGCGGGGTTTGCCCTGTTGGGCTTCGCTGCTCTGTTCGCTGCGGTGGCGATCGGGCTGACGCCGGGCGAGTGGTTCCGTGCCGTGCGCGCGGCGCTACGAGGGTGTGTGGTCGCCGGTCGAGCGGTGCTTCGGGTCGCGCTTGGTCTGCGCGCGCGCGTGGCACGAACCCGCGAGACGATCGCCGCTGGCCGGGCGGCGCGGCGCCGCGTCGAACCCCGGGTCGTGCCGCTTGCGCCCGATCCGCCGACCGCCTCCGAGGAGCAAGGCGTGGCGACGGCGCAGCAGACGGCGCCGCCCATCATCGCCGCTCCCGCACCTCCGTCGCGCCCGGCGCGCAGGGTCGAAACGCCACCTGAGCCGAAGCGCAACACCTTCGCCGGACAGGGGGCGCTGCCGCTTGGCGGAGGCTGGGTGCCACCACCGCTCACCTTGCTCGCCGCCCCGCCGGCGAATCGCCCGGGCCGGCCCTCGGCCGAGGCGCTCGAGGCGAATGCCCGCCTTCTGGAAGGTGTGCTGGCCGATTTCGGCGTGCAGGGGCGAATCGTCGCCATCCGCCCCGGCCCCGTGGTCACGCTCTATGAGCTCGAGCCCGCCCCGGGCACGAAGTCGAGCCGCGTGATCGGGCTTGCCGACGACATCGCGCGGTCGATGAGCGCGCTTTCGGTGCGGGTGGCGGTGGTGCCGGGGCGGAACGCGATCGGCATCGAACTGCCCAATGCGCGGCGCGAGACCGTGTGGCTCTCCGAACTCCTCGGCTCGGAGGACTGGGCCCGCTCGAAGGGCAGGCTTGATCTCGCGCTGGGGAAGGACATTGGCGGCGCTTCCGTCATCGTCGATCTCGCCGCCATGCCGCACCTCCTCATCGCCGGCACCACAGGGTCGGGCAAGTCGGTTGCCATCAACACCATGATCCTCTCGATCCTGATGCGGCACCCGCCCGAGGAATGCCGGTTCATCATGATCGACCCCAAGATGCTTGAGCTTTCCGTCTACGACCGCATCCCACACCTGCTTGCCCCGGTGGTGACCGAGCCTGCCAAGGCGGTGGGCGCGCTGAAATGGGCGGTGCGCGAGATGGAGAGGCGCTATCGGCTGATGAGCCAGCTCGGCGTGCGCAACATCGCGGGCTACAACGCCCGCATCTCGGACGCGAAGGCGAAAGGCGAGACTCTGACCCGCCGGGTGCAGACCGGCTATGACCCGGAGACCGGCCGCCCCACCTTCGAGGAGCAGCCGGTCGGCGGCGACAAGCTGCCCTTCATCGTCGTCGTGGTCGACGAGATGGCAGATCTGATGATCGTCGCCGGCAAGGAGATCGAGGCCGCGGTGCAGAGGCTCGCCCAGATGGCGCGCGCAGCAGGGATTCACATCATCATGGCGACGCAACGGCCGTCGGTCGACGTCATCACTGGCGTGATCAAGGCGAACTTCCCCACCCGGATCTCGTTTCGGGTGGTGAGCAAGGTCGATTCCCGCACCATCCTCGGCGAACAGGGCGCGGAGCAGCTGTTGGGGCAGGGCGACATGCTCTACATGGCGGGGGGCGATCGCATCCTCCGCGTGCATGGGCCCTTCGTCTCCGACCGCGAGGTGGAGAGCGTGGTCGAGCACCTGCGCAGCCTGGGCGAGCCGGACTATCTCGACGACGTGACTGAAACCGACAGCGCCGTGGCTCAGGCTGGCGGTGAGGCGCCTTTGCCCGGCTTCGGCGCGGTCTTGGGCGAGGACGGCGACGAGGCGAGCCTCTACGACCAGGCGGTTGCCCTCGTTGTGCGCGAGGGCAAGGCGTCCACCTCCTTCGTGCAGCGCCACCTTCAGATCGGCTACAACCGCGCGGCGCGCCTGATTGAGCGGATGGAGAAGGAAGGCGTGGTCGGCCCGCCGAACCATGTGGGAAAACGCGAGATCCTGGTTCGCCGGCCTGAGGAGGGCTGAACGCGGCCGGGACGCGCGGGGCTTGGGAGAGGCCCGTTCCGCACTATCTCCCTCGGCGATGGCCGACCGCGCGCCAGCACTCTCGTTCGACCTCGTAGACCGCATCGCCGATGTCGCAGCCGCCGACTGGGACGCCTGCGCCGGCGACGACAACCCCTTCGTCAGCCACGCCTTCCTCGCCTGCCTCGAGGAGTCCGGTTCCGCCTCTCCGCGCACGGGCTGGCTGCCGCGCCATCTCCTGCTGCGCGACGCGCAAGGGCAGGTGGTCGCGGTCGCTCCGCTCTATGCGAAGTCGCACTCCTGGGGAGAATACGTGTTCGACCACGCCTGGGCGGATGCCCTGGACCGGGCGGGAGGGCGGTACTACCCGAAACTCCAGGCTGCCGTCCCGTTCAGCCCTGTACCGGGCCCTCGGCTTCTTGTTCGCGAAGTGTCGCTTCGACCTGCGGTCGCAGCTGCACTCGTGCGCGCTTGCGATGACCTTCGGCTTTCTTCCGTGCACGTCACGTTCTGCGCGGAAGATGAACAGGGCGTGCTGCAGAGTGCGGGTTTTCTGCCGCGGCTGGGCCTGCAATTCCATTGGCGGAACGAAGCCTTTGGCACGTTTGACGACTTCCTTGGCCGGCTTGCCTCGCGCAAGCGCAAGCAGGTGAGGAAGGAGCGTGAGCGCGCGCGCTCGGGCTTGCGCATCCGCCCTCTGCGGGGGCGCGAGATCACCGCCCGGCACTGGGATGCCTTCAACACCTTCTACCTCGCCACGGTCGACAAGCGCTGGGGCCAGGCCTACCTGACGCGTCGCTTCTGGCCGATACTCGGCGAATGCTTGGGCGATCGCGTCGTGCTGATGTGGGCGGAGGAGGAGGACGGCACGCCGGTGGCGGGGGCGCTCAACCTGCTCGGACGCGATGCCTTGTTCGGGCGGAACTGGGGCGCGGCGCGCGAGGTGCCCTTTCTCCATTTCGAGCTCTGCTACTACCAGGCGATCGAATTCGCGATCGCGCATGGCTTGGCCCGGGTCGAGGCGGGAGCGCAAGGCGAGCACAAGGTGAGCCGCGGCTACCTGCCTGTGCCGACCTTCTCCGCGCACTGGATCGCTCATGAGGGGCTGCGCGACGCGGTGGCCCGGTTCCTCGCCCGCGAACGCCCGGCGGTGCGCGCGACGATCACGCGCATTGCCCAGGAACAGAGCCCGTTCCGCGAGGAGAGCGGTCAGGGTTGAACCGCCGCGCGCGCGGGGCGAGGCTCGCCGGCGATGCTTGCCGCCTATGCGATGCTCGCCTCGTCGATGGCGCTCGTCGGCGCCAATGTGCCGCTGGCGAAATTGCTCGCCGAGGCTCTGCCGATCCCGCTGATTGCCTGCCTCCGTTGCCTGCTCGCCATCCTCGTGCTGTGGCCGCTGATGCGGCTGATCGATCGGCCCGTCTCTGTGCCGTCGCGGGCCATCCTGGGCAACCTGTTCTGGCAGGCGGCGTTCGGCACCGCTCTCTACAACGCCGGGCTGTTGGCTGGACTTCGCTTCACCTCGGCGCTCGAAGGCGGGCTTGTGCTCGCCACCCTGCCGGCGGTGGTCGCGATCGGGTCTGCGCTGTGGCTTGGCGAGCGGCTCGGCGCACGTGGCTGGGCGGCAGCTGGCCTCGCGGCGATTGGCATGGCGGCGATCAACGCCGTGCGTGCGGGGATGGAGGGTGAAGGCTCGCTGCTGGGCAACGGCCTTGTCTTCGCGGGGGTGGTTGGAGAGGCGGTCTACGTGCTGCTGGCCAAGCGGATCGCGGGGCGTGTCCGTGTACTGACGGCGTCGTTCTGGATGCAGCTCTTTTCGTTTCTGCAACTGACGCCCTTCGCCTTGGCCTCTCTTTCTCGGCTTGAGGAAGATGGCTTGCGAGGGGACATCGTCGTGCTGCTCGTCCTCCACAGCCTGACTGCGAGCGTGCTCTGCCTCCTGCTTTGGTACGGAGGCTTGCGTCGTGCGCCCGCTTCCATCGCCGGTGTGTTCACCGCCTTCCTGCCTGCCACAGCGGCGCTGGTCGGCGTCTTGGTTCTCGGCGAGCGGTTCACGCTCGCGCATGGCGCGGGGCTTGCCCTCATGCTCGGCTCGATCCTGCTCGCCACCCGGACGTCGCGAGGGACGGGGTGAGAGCCTGGTTCGCCTGCACGGGTGCTGCACGAGTTACGCGCCCGGTCGAAGACACGCTCGGGCGGCTCGCGGCGGCGCGGGCGCATCGCGGTCTGTCGGCGAGCGTGGAGCAGAACGAGGCATGGGCGCGTGTGATCGAATCCCAGCAGGCAGCGGTCGCGGCGAACGGGGGTGCGGGTTGGACGATCGCGCTCGCATACGACCTGGTGCGACTGGAGAGGCGCATCGACGCTGTCCTGCTGACCGATCGCGCGACCCTCGTGCTGGAGTGCAAGTCGCGTGCGGCGGATCGCGGGGCCCTGCGCCAGGTTGAGGACTATGCGCTCGATCTGCGTGACTTCCGTGCGGGGGCCCGATCGCACCCGATCGTGCCGGTCCTGGTCGCCATAGAGGTCACGCCGCGGGCCGTTCAGCGGTCTCTGCCATGGCCCGATGTGGCCGAGCCGTTCGCCACCACGCACAATGGGCTGAGCCTGCTCATCCAGGAGATCCTCGCAGGGGTCCCGGCGCCAGACGTTCCGCTCGATGGCGAAACGTGGCTCGCCGCACCCTATCGCCCGGTTCCGACCATGATCGAGGCGGCGACCATGCCGTACGCGCGCCACGGTGTCGCCGAGATCGCGGAGGCCAGGGCGCACCATGCGAATCTGACTCGCACTGCGTCCGCGATCGACCGTGCGATCGAGCAAGCAAAACGGGATCGCGCGCGGACCGTCGTCTTCGTCACCGGCATTCCCGGCTCCGGCAAGACTCTCTGCGGGTTGAACGCGGTGTTCGGGTGGGCCCGCACCGACGGGGGGCATTCCTCTCCGGCAACGTGCCGCTGATCACCGTGCTGCGTGCGGCACTCGCCCGCGAGCGGCGGCGCGGGGTGCTGCGCGCGGCGAGGCGGAGCGTCGCGTGAAGGCTGCGCTGGAGTATGTCCATCGCTTCCTCGAGGATTTCGCAGCAAACCCGGGTCGCGTTCCTGCCGAGCGCGTCGTCGTGTTCGATGAAGCCTAGCGCGCGTGGGACGAGGCCAGGGCACGGCAGGGCACGCAGCGCCGACCCGGCTGGCTGACGATGAACGAGGCCGCGCACATGCGGGAGTTCATGAGGCGGACGCAGGGTTGGGCGGTGATCGTCGCTCTGATCGGGAACGGGCAGGAGATCAACACGGGCGAAGCGGGCCTTGCCGAGTGGGGCAGGGCGATCACCGCCAGCGGGGTGTGGCGCGCCGCAGCTGCCCTCGAGCTTTCTGCGACCGAATACTCCTGCCAGGGCCTCGAACTCGACGTGGTGGGGCTCGTCTGGGGCGACGACCTGTTGCGAGAGCGCGCGGGCTGGCGGGCGCGGCGTTTCGCCGGCACGCGCTGGCAGGCGGTGCGCCACTACGCGCGCCACATCGTCAACACCTATCGCGTGTTGCTGACCCGGGCGCGCCACGAGACCACGATTCTCGTCCCGATCGGTGACGCGGACGATCCGACCCGCCCGCCCGCCGAGTTCGATGCGATCGCGCAGCGCTTGGGCGAAGCTGGCGTTGGCTCGCTCGAACTCTCCGCTGCCGCCGCACGCCACGGCCTCACCCTCAAGCTGCTCTGATGGCTCGCCAGCCGATCGCCGCCGGCAGCCAGGTCGCAAGACCGGGAAAGAGATAGACCACAACCACGCTGGCCATCTGGAGCGCGACGGACGGAAGAGAATTGCGGTAGATCGCGGTGGTCGAGACCTCCTTCGGGGCGACGCTGCGCAGGAAGAACAGGGCCCAGCCGAAGGGTGGCGTGAGAAAGGAGGGCTGCAGGTTGACGCAGATCAGGGTCGCGAGCCAGACCGGGCCGACCCCCGCATGGGCGAACACCGGCAGGAAGAGGGGAACCGCGATGTAGGTGATCTCGATCCACTCGAGGAAAAACCCGAGCACGAAGACGAGCGCCATCATGAACCAGATGTCGGCGGCCAGGCCGCCCGGAATGACCGCGAACAGGTCATGCACCAACGCCTCACCCTGCAAGCCGCGGAAGGCGAGCGCGAACACTCGTGCGCAGATCAGGATGAACATCATCATCGCGGTGATCCGCGTCGTGGTCTGAACCGTCTCCTTCAGCACCGTCCAGGAGAAGCGACCGCCGAGTGTGATGATGACGATCCCACCGAGGGCGACCATCGAGGCGGCTTCGGTGGGCGCGGCGATGCGGCCGATCGCATCGATGGCCCGATCGATCAGGTCGGCCGCACGCTTTATCGTCCGATGGCTTCTCAGGCGCGGGCAGGGCGGATCCTGGTGTGGTAGGGAACCTCGCTCTGTTCCGACCAAGCATCGAAATTCGCTTTGTAGGCGAGGTCGCTCTCATGCACTCGGCGGGTCAACGGGTCGCGCTCGACAGCCTGAGCGAGCACCTTCATCGTCTCCTCGCGCAGCCGCTCGATCACCGGGTCGGGCAGCTGACGCGCGATCACGCCGTGTTTGCGCATGAGATCGTCGAGCGCGTCGGCATTGTTCTTCTGGCACCAGGCTTCGCTGATCACGTTGCAGGCGGCGCAGGCGTTCTCGACGATCGCCTTGAGATCGTTCGGCAGGCGGCTCCAGGCTGCCTTGTTGATCGCGAGTTCGGTCGCGGTCGCCGTCTCGTGCCAGCCGGTCGTGGAGTAGAATGTGGCGACGTGGTGCAGACCCAAATGGAGATCCAGATCGGGCCCGACGAACTCGGCGGCATCAATGACGCCGCGCTCCAGGGCAGGGAAGATCTCGCCAGCCGGCAGGAGCCGCGTACCCACCCCAAGCGCCTGATGGACGCTGCCCGCGAGGCCAGGGATGCGTATCTTCAGACCCCGCAGATCCTCGACAGTCTCGATCGGGCAGCGGAACCACCCCGTCATCTGGACGCCGGTATTGCCACAAAAGAACGATACGATATTAAATCGATCATAGACCTCGCGCCAAAGATCGAGTCCGCCGCCGTCGTACATCCAGCCGTTGAGACCCTGGAAGTTGAGCCCGAGTGGCACGGCGGTGAAGTACTGGGCGGCAAAGCTGCGGCCGGTCCAGGACTATGCGTTGGCGTAGTTGCACTCCACGAGGCCCTGGCTCACCGCGTCGAAGCCTTCCGCAGCGGGAATGAGCTCGCCGGCGCCGAAGAACTGGATCCTGAGACGCACGCGTGACATCGCCTCGATGCGGCGTATCAGGTCGCGCGCACTGCCGGGACCGGTCGCGTAGAAGGCAGCGTTCGGCCCGTAGGAGGACGTCATGCGCCAAGTGATGGTGGACCGTGCGGTGGCAACCGCCGGGGCGGCGAGCGCGGCAACGGCGGCGGTGGCGAGCAGGGGTCTGCGCTGCATGGAGGCTCGTTCGGAAAAGAATGACACCCTGGCGTTGTCCGTTGAGGTGCAAGGCCCATGCTATGAGCGGAGATGCGTCTTGGAGCCGGCGTTCACGCACCCGCGGGCGACGCCTCGCGCACGCTGCCCGCGCGTACATCACCGCCGGGTCGCGACCATGGCCTTACCTCGGCGGACTTGCTTAAACTTCGTACGGGCTGGCAGAGCCCGCAACGCTGAGGGGAGAAAACAATGCTGGTGGAAACGATCCTGAAGGAGAAAGGGTCTGACGTGGTCTCGGTCGCGCCCGCCGTGAATGTCATGGAGGCAGCGAAGATCCTGAACGCGCGGCGGATCGGCTCGGTGCTCGTGCGCAACGACGACGGCGGGATTGCGGGCCTTCTTTCTGAAGGCGACATCGTGCGCGGCATCGCCGAACAGGGGGCGGCTTCGCTAAGCATGCCAGTGAGTGCCCTGATGACGCGTGACGTGGCCTTCGCCTCGCCTCGGGATACGCTCGACTCGGTGCTCGCAGTGATGACGGAGCGACGGTTCCGCCATCTGCCCGTTCTGGATCAGGGGCGCCTGGTTGGCCTTGTCTCTATCGGCGACGTCGTCAAGCGCAAGATCGAGGAGGTGACGGAGGAGGCGGAGGGGCTCAGGGCGTTTGTGCAGGGAGCCGGTTGAGCCATGCCGCGCGGGGCTTTCACAGCGCGCAGCGCGCGCTAGGTTTCCAGCCCATGGAAGAGCTCGCCACCTGCCTGCATGACCTGACCGCCCTCGGTACCCAAGGAACCTTGGCGCTGGCCGGAGCGCTGTTCCTGGCCGGCTTGGTTGGGAGCGCCACGCACTGTGTCGGCATGTGTGGGCCTTTTGTCGCGGCGCAGGTCACCGCTCGCTTCTCCGCTTGCCCCACACTCTCCCGCCTCGAAGCAGGCGCGCTTGTGCCCTACCACCTCGGGCGCATGCTCACCTACACGGCGCTCGGCGCAGTGTGCGGGCTCCTCTCAGGCACCGTCGTGCATGCGGCGGGCTTTCGGCCCGTGCTGGTTGCCCTCCTGCTGTCTGGTGCGCTGCTGATGTTGGCGCAGGCGTTCGTGCAAGTCGCCGCCCTGCTGCCCGCCGCTCCAGCCGCCATCGCCGAGCGCGTGGTGCAGCTCGCTTCGCCCCTGCTCGCCGATCCGAGGGGCTCGCGCCGCTTCCTGCTCGGCGTCGTGCTCGGCTTCCTTCCGTGTGGGCTGCTTTACGGCGCGTTGGCAGCGGCCGCCGCCTCGGCAAGCGCGCTCGGGGGTGCTCTCGGCATGACGGCCTTCGCGCTCGGCACGATCCCCGGGTTGATCGGCGTCGGGTTCGCGGGCGCGTTCTTCGGCCGCCGCTTCCAGCCCGTCGCGCGGGCGCTGGCAGCCCCCTTGCTCGTCCTGAACGCTGCCGTCCTTAGCGGGCTTGCGGTGCGCGCCGCTGGTTACGCCTGACCCCCCTACTCAACCACGTCTTTGTAGGCATGCCAGGTCGCATGGCCGATCAGCGGCATCGTAACCGCCAAACCGAGAAACGCTGGAATAATGCCGAAGGCGGTGAAGGCGACGATCAGCGCGGCCCACAACGTCATCGCTGGCCAATTGAGCCGAACTGCGGTGAAGCTGGTCGCCACCGCGACAAACATGTTGGTGTCGCGATCGACGAGCATCGGAATGGAGACGGCGCTGATCGCAAACACCAGGGCGGCGAACAGGGCGCCAACCACCGTGCCGACGGCCCAGAAAGGGATCGCGGATGCTGCTGTCAGTTTGGCGATGATGGTATCCCAGCTCGGGGTGAAGCCGAGGCCGAAGAACAGAGCGAAGATCAGCAGCGCGATCCGAATCCAGCCGAGGTGGAACAGTCCCAGGAGAACGCCCATATAGGAGATCTGGGTCGGGTTGCGCTTGAAGGCTGAGAAGGCCGCCCCAAGGGACACCGGCTCGCCCGCCTGCACGCGCCGGCTCGTCTCGTAAAGCCCGGTGGCGAGCAAGGGGGCGAGGAAGAAGAAGCCTGACGTCATCGGCAGCACCAGCCAGAACGACTCGAACTGCCAGAGGACCAGCAAGAGAGCGTAGGTGATGGCCAGGATCAGCAGCCCGTAGGTCAGACTGACAGCGGGTGCTGCTATCATGTCACGCCAGCCGGCGCTCAGCCACGCCCAAGGCCGATCGACCGGAATTCGCCGCACGCGCGGGCTGTCGCCGTAGAAGACTGGCACTGCCCCGCTGTCTACCTGACTCATCGCGTTTCCCACCTTTCCTGCGTGTCGCCGAGCACGCTGCCGCTGAGGCGAAGGCTCGTAGGAAGATGGCACGTTGAGCCGCGCCCGTCGACCTTGACACAGGTCAATGCCGCTGCACCTTCCTTTCAGCAAAGTGAAGATAGCCCTCGCCGGCGCCGAGGGCAGGTGGCGTGTGAGAGGAATGCATGGGGGAGAATTTCGCGGTCTCGACTGGCGGTGCTCAGGTCGTTCGGACACAGCCTGAGTACGTTGAGGACGTCATTCGCGCCTTCGTCATCGCCACCGTGTTCTGGGGCGTCGTTGGCTTTCTGATGGGGACGATCATCGCCTGGCAGCTGGCCTTCCCCCTGCTGAATCTTGATCTCGAGTGGACGACCTTCGGCCGGCTTCGCCCCGTCCACACCTCAGCGGTGATTTTTGCTTTCGGCGGCAATGCTTTGCTCGGCACCTCGCTCTACGTCGTGCAGCGCACCTGCCGGGCCCGGCTGTTCGGTGGCAACGAGGCAGGATGGTTCCTGTTCTGGGGCTATCAGACCTTCATCATCCTGGCCGCCCTCGGGTACGTCACCGGGGTGACGCAAGGCAAGGAGTATGCCGAGCCTGAGTGGTACGTCGACCTGTTCTTGACTTTCGTCTGGGTGGTCTACCTCGTCGTCTTCGTCGGTACAATCATCAAGCGCGAGGAACCTCACATTTATGTAGCGAACTGGTTTTACCTCGCCTTCATCATCACCATCGCCATGCTGCACATCGGCAACAATCTGGTTCTGCCGATCGACTGGGGCTCCGCCAAGTCGTACCAGGTGTCGGCTGGCGTGCAGGATGCGATGATCCAGTGGTGGTATGGCCACAACGCTGTCGGCTTCTTCCTCACCGCGGGCTTCCTCGGGATGATGTATTACTTCATTCCGAAGCGTGCTGAGCGGCCCGTTTATTCGTACAGGCTCAGCATCGTCCATTTCTGGTCGCTGATCTTCCTCTACATCTGGGCCGGCCCACACCACCTTCACTACACGGCACTGCCGGATTGGACGCAGACGCTTGGGATGATCTTCAGCGTGATGCTTTGGATGCCGTCCTGGGGCGGAATGATCAACGGCATCATGACTTTGTCTGGAGCGTGGGACAAGCTGCGCACCGACCCTGGGCTTCGCTTCTCCGTCACTGCCGTCGCCTTCTACGGGATGAGCACCTTCGAGGGCCCGGTGATGAGCATCAAGGCCGTCAATGCGCTCAGCCATTACACGGACTGGACGGTCGGCCACGTGCATTCGGGGGCGATGGGCTGGGTCGGCTTTATCACCTTCGGCGCGATCTACTATCTCGTGCCCGTGTTGTGGGGAAAGCGCGAGCTCTACAGCCAGCGCCTTGTCGCCTGGCATTTCTGGATCGCGACCTTGGGCATTGTCTTTTACATCACGGCAATGTGGGTCTCGGGCATCATGCAGGGGCTGATGTGGCGCGCCTACGACGAGCTCGGCTTCCTGCAGTACAGCTTCATCGAAACCGTCGCCGCCATGCACCCCTACTACGTGATTCGCGCTTTGGGCGGGGTGCTCTACGTCACCGGCGCGCTGATCATGGTCTACAACCTCTACAAGACCGTGACGGAGTCGGAACCGTTGCCGGCGCC
>CALBEG010000047.1 GCA_937927455.1 uncultured Elioraea sp.
ACGACCGAAGGCCATTCGAACACCACTCGCGCAAAGCCGGGATGGGCCCCGGTTCGCACGACGACATCGTCTGACGCCGAGGCAGCCGATGCGGCGAGAAGGGCAAGACCCAGACCAAGGGCAGCGGATCGCATCAATCGAAGCTCGCGAGTAGACGGTCGATCTCGGCCTGGTCGACGCCGTTTCCGGGAAGCTGCGGTCCGTTCAACAGCGACATTTCCGCGTCGGCAGGCGGCGTCGAAACCGGCGCGGGATCGGTCGCCGGAAGCCTCTCGGAAAAGGTGCTGACGATCCGTTCGATACGCTCCTCGATCGACTTCAGCGTCCGCACCACCTTGGTGATGCGCTGCCCCGTGATGTCCTGGAAGCTGCACGCTTCGTAGATCCGGGTCACGGCGGACTGCACGGCCTCCGCGTCCGAGCCCTGCAGCCCGGCAAGCACCGATTCTAGCGTTTCACAACTGTCCAGAATCTCGTGGGTTGCCTTCGCCGTCGCCTCGACGATGGCGTCGAGCTCATCGGTGGCTGAAGGGATGAAGGCGATCTTGATGTCTTCCACCCTCAGGGCGGCGATTTCCCGCTTGGCCGCAGCGATCGTGCGGCCGATGTGCTCCACCTCGGCGAGCAGGGCAGCCTCTGGTCCGGAAATGTCTCCGTGCATCGTGCCGAGCACCTCAACCACAATCTCGGCCACCGCCTCCGGCGTCGTGGCGTCCCGGTGGCGCCGACGGATCTCCTCGAGCCGCCTGCCAATGCGATCGCCGATCGCGTTCTTCGCCACGTCAGGCATGAACCAGCACCTTCTCGATCTTCTCCTTCAGCGTCTCGGCGTTGAAGGGCTTCACGATGTAGTTGGAAACACCCGCCTGCTTGGCGGCGATCACGTTCTCGGTCTTGCTTTCGGCCGTCACCATGATGAAGGGCAGGTTCTTGAGCTTCGAATCCGCCCGTATCTCCTGCAGGAGTTGCAGGCCCGTCATCGGCTGCATGTTCCAGTCGGAAATGACAAGGCCGTAATTGCCCGCCCTCAGCATGGACAGGGCCTGCGCCCCGTCGGTCGCCTCGTCGACGTTGTGAAAGTCGAGCTGACGCAAAAGGTTGCGGATGATGCGGAGCATCGTCTTGTAATCATCGACGATGAGCACGTTGATGTTCTTGTCCATCGGCCTCGTTGTCTCCTCTCACCTCTGCCGCGCGGAATGCCGGCCCGCGTCACCCACCGGTCGATGCGTCTCCGACCGGTCGCGCCCGACGCTGCGCGAGTTCCGCCGTCAGGGCCTTGGCCTTGTCCGGCTCCATGCCCGCCAGGATCGGGGCCGCGATCCGCTCACGCATGCGCGCCACCACTTCTATCAGCACAGACATTTCGAGTTCGTTGAAAATCCGGGCGGCATCACGCGGGCGCATCTGTTCGTAGATCCGCACCAGGCCGCGCCAGCCGGCCTCCTCCCGTTCGCGCGCAGCGCGGTCCTGCGCCTCCAGCGCGCGCTGCAGGGCGGCGACTTCCTCGATCCGGGCGGCGAGCCGACGTTCTGCCGCCATCACGAGAGCCTCGCGTTCCGCCAGGGCACGCTCCCGTTCCTCAAGGGCGAGCCGACGGCGTCGGAGGTCCTCGATCACGGCCATCTCGCCAGGGCTCGCACCCTCGCGGGCGGCGGGCGGCTCCGCGGCGAGAGCGGCTCCCGCCGGAGGATCCGCAGTGAGGGGCGAAGCCGGCTGACGCGCGGCATGCGCAACGGCAACCATCGGCAGAGCGGGCGAGGCTTGAAGCGATCGATCGGGCTCAACCGGGCGGAGGACGAAGCCGACCGTGCGAACCACGAGAAGCGAGGCGGCCGTGACGATGACAAACGGCAGCACCCGAAGACGGAAGCCCGTCCGAACCGCGGCACGACGATCGGCACAAGGGGCGCGCATCATCGGCCGAGCCTCAGCGCCTGCAGCAGATCACGCTCCGCCTGACTGCGGACGCGGGTCGTCTCGGCGGCCTCCAGGGCGGGTCGCAGCGGCGTTCGCGGCTCGCCCTGAACGAGGCCACGCGCCTCGCGCACGCGAAGGTCGAGCCGATCAGCCAAGGTTTCCGCCCGCTCCGTCAGGTACTGCAAATCAGAGCGAAGACGCTCGGCCGACTCGATACGCGCGGCGACCTGCGCGCCGGCATCCTCCGCCGCCGAACGGAGGCGAAGGATCGCCGTATCCGCCCGAGCCGTCGCGTCGTTGAAGCCGGCGATCAGCGCCTCAAGCGCGGCATTGTCGCGACGCAGCACGCCCAAGCGACGTTCCAGCCGGATCGCGTACCACAAGGTCACGGCGAGCAGCATCGCGAGCAGAACCTCGAGCGCCCACTGCAGGACGGTGATCATCAGCCCCGACCCTCCGCGAACCCACGACCATGTCGGCGCAGCAAGTCGCGTTCGATCCCGATCGCGATCCGGCCGTTGCGCCGGCCCATGCGACCTTCGAACAGCGCCACGCCACCGCAACGAAGACTGACCGAACTGTCAGGAGTGGCGTTCAGAACCAGTCGGCTGCCAACCTGCCAGGACAGGACCTGCGAGAGTTTCAGCCACTGCTCGTCGAGCACGGCCTCAATCTCGATCTCGGTCTCCCAGAGCTCCTCGGCGAGATGCGTTTCCCAGATCGAGTCGCGGCCGAACTTCTCGCCCATGAACTGCTGCAGCAGCAGCTCGCGCACGGGCTCAAGCGTGGCGTAAGGCAGCAGAAGTTCGATCTTGCCGCCGCGATCCTCCATCTCCACCCGCAGCTTGGCCACCACGGCGGCGTTGGCGAGGCGGGAGACAACGGCGAAGCGCGGATTTGTCTCGAGGCGTTCGAAGCGGAAGTTGACCGGGCAGAGAGGATCGAAGGCCTGAGCGAGATCGCCGAGCACGACGTGAATGGTGCGCTCAATCAGCGTGCGCTCGATCGTCGTGTAGGGACGCCCTTCGATGCGCATCGGCGCCGTGCCGCGCCGACCGCCCAAAAGCACGTCGACGATGGAGTAGATCATCGCCGAATCCACCACCATCAGACCGTAATTGTCCCACTCCTCCGCCTTGAACACGGCGAGCATCGCTGGAAGCGGGATCGAGTTGAGGTAGTCGCCGAAACGCAGGCTGACGATGTTGTCGATCGAGACCTCGACGTTGTCGGAGGTGAAGTTGCGCAGGGACGTGCTCATGATCCGGACCAGCCGGTCGAACACGATCTCGAGCATCGGCAGGCGCTCGTAGGTGACGAGCCCCTGCGAGATGATGCGCTGTATCCCGGAGAGCTCGACTTTCTCCGACGGTCCGGCATCGAAGCCGAGCAGGCTGTCGATCTCAGCCTGGTTCAGCACCCGCATCGCATCCGGCGCGGCCGCATCGGCCGCCCCCTCGTCGCCGAGCGCCTCGCCCCAGGCAGCGGCGAGGGCTTCGTCGTCGGTCGGCGTGTCGTCGGAGGGCTCGCTCATCGGCGGCAGCCTTACTGAACCAGCATCTCGACGAACAACACGTCCGTCACTTGGGCTGGAGTGACGGCAAGTGTCGCGCGCGCCATGAGCTCCTCGCGCAGACGGTGCATGCCGGCGGAGCCGCGAAGCTCTTCGGGGCGCAGTTCACGCAGGTAGGTGGTGAACAGGTCCTGCAGCCGGGGCAGGTTCGCCTGCACGTGCGGGAGGTCGCGCTCATCCGCGATTTCAATCCGGATCGCGACCTTGAGGTAGGAGGGCCGCCGCCCGGCTGGCACGGAGAGGTTGACGATGATGTCGGGCATCGCGAACACGGCACGCTTCGGGGCCGCCGGCGCTGTCTCCTCCGGCGCGGAGCCGAGACCGAGCAGACCGGGCAGGACGCCGGAGAACCACCCCCCCACCCCGGCAGCGACCAAGACCAGCGGGGCGGCGAACATGATGAGTTTGCGCTTGCCGGCCCCGCCTGCTGCCTCGCCGCCCGCCGCCTCCTCCGCCGTCGCGCCAGATGCCATGCGCCCGACCCCGTTCGCCCGAACGGCCGCCCTGCGCGCGGCCGCGACATGCATGTGCACCACGGCCGGTTAAGGAAGGCTGAAGCCGAAGCCCGGGGATGGTCGCATGGCCGCCTTTGCCGGGCAGGGTTTGCCCGGGCGGAGGGGCGCACGCGGGGTAAGGCCCGGTTGGGGCACCGTCTCGCCCTGGCACGAGCCTTGCTGCGTCGGCTGCGAAAATCACCGCAACGGCAACCACGCGATGGACACCACAACCTACGTCGCTCTCTCCCGCCTCGTCGCCCTACAGCGACAAACCGAGATGACGGCGCACAACATCGCCAACGCCAACACGCCCGGCTTCAAGGCCTCGCGCATGCTGTTCAGCGACTACCTCGTCACCCAGCACCGCGTGATGCAGCCGATCAGCGCCCGCCCGGTTCAGTTCGTGCAGGACCGCGGCACGCATCGCGACTTCGCGCCAGGGGCGATGCAAAAGACCGAAAACCCGCTCGACATCGCGCTCGGCGCGGAGGGTTTCCTCGTCTTTGCCACCGATCGTGGCGAACGCTATGGCCGCAACGGTCGCCTCGCCATCGACCCCGACGGGCGTCTCGTCGGCGCGGACGGCTCACCCGTGCTGTCGGAGGCCGGTGCACCCATCGTGGTCGCCGCGACCGATGCGCGCATCGCCATCGCCCCTGATGGCACGGTGAGCACCGAGAACGGCCCGATCGGACGCATCCGCGTCGCCCGCTTCGACAATCCGCAGGCGCTCAAGGCGGAAGGGTCCAACCTCTACGCCACAGAGGAGCCCCCAATCCCGGTGGCTGAGCCGAAGATCGTGCAAGGCATGGTGGAAAATGCCGATGTCGAGCCGGTGGTCGAGCTCGTCACGCTGATGGCGCAGCTGCGCGAATTCCAGTTCACCACCCAGCTCGTCGAGCAGGAGGGCGAACGCCGCACCCAGGCGATCGAGCGGCTGACACGCCGCAGAAATTGACCCCGCAGGAGACAGACCCATGCGCTCCCTTCACATCGCCGCCACCGGAATGCTTGCGCAGCAGACCAACGTGGAGGTGATCTCGAACAACATCGCCAACATGAACACGACGGGTTTCAAGCGCCGGCGTGCCGAGTTCCAGGACCTGATCTACCAGACCCTGCGCCGGGTCGGCTCAACGAGTTCCGATGCCGGAACGATCGTGCCGGCGGGCGTGCAGCTGGGCTTGGGCGTGAAGACGGCCGCTGTGTACCGCATCCACGAACAGGGCAATCTGCAGAACACCGAGAACCGCTTCGATCTCGCGATCCGCGGCCCGGGCTATTTCCGCATCGAACTGCCCAACGGTGTGGAGGCCTATACGCGAGACGGCACGTTCGGCCTCTCTCCAGAGGGCGAAATCGTCACCGCCGACGGGTTTCGGCTGCTGCCCGGCGTGGTCATCCCGCAGGCGGCGCGCGATGTCACGATCAACGCCAATGGCGAAGTGCTGGTGAAGCTTGATGGCCAGGTCCAGCCGCAAAACGTCGGCCAGATCACGCTTGCCATCTTCGCCAACGAAGCGGGGCTGGAAGCGATCGGCGACAATCTCCTGCTCGAAACGCCGGCCTCGGGAGGGCCGCAGGTCGGCGTGCCTGGTTCGCCCGGCTTCGGCAATGTGCTTCAGGGCTTTATCGAGACCTCCAACGTCAATGTTGTCTCTGAAATCACGGCGCTGATCACTGCCCAGCGCGCCTACGAGATGAACTCGAAAGTCATCACCGCTTCGGACGAGATGCTCGCCACCCTCACCCGCCTGCGTTGAGGCCCGTCATGCGCACCGTGCTGGTCGCCCTCTCTTTCGCTTTGCTCATCGCCGCTCCCGTCCAGGCGGGCGAGGTGGTGGCGCGCGTCCATGCCGAAGTGGCCGGGCCCACGGTCAGGCTAGGCGACCTGTTCGAGGGCGCGGGTGCCGCTGGCCAGCGCACGCTTGGTCCCGCGCCGGCACCGGGCAGCCGCTACGTGGTGCCGCCGCAGCAGCTCGCCGCCATCGCCCGCGCGCAGGGGCTGCGCTTCGCCGGCGGCGGGCCGACCGTGGTGGAGCGCCCAGGTCGGGTTCTGCCGCGCGAGACTGTGTTGGTTGCTCTGCGCGACGCGCTTGGCGTCGAGCGCGAGCGGGAGGTCGAGCTCGCTCCGTTCGCCCCGCCCATGGTGCCTCTGGCCGCTGAGCTCAGGGTGGTCGCCGAGGATATTCAGCTCGATCCAGCGACAGGCCGATTCGCCGCCACTCTGGCCGCCCTCGCCGAGGGCGAGCCCCCGGTGCGGGTCCGCGTCTTGGGCCGGGTTGCCGCACGAACCATCACGGTGCCCGTGGCAGTGCGCCGCCTCCCACCGGGTGCGACCATCGCTGCGACCGATCTGCGCCAGGTCGCCCTGCCGATCGACCGTGTACCCGAGGAGGCGATCATCGATGAGTCGCGCCTGCGCGGGCGCGTGGTGCAGCGCACGATCGCCGCCGGGGCGCCGATCCTCGCTGCCGACCTCGGTGGGCGGGCCGTCGTTGCCCGCAACAGCGCGGTGACGATGAGCGTCTCGCTGCCGGGCCTGGTGGTCACGGCGCAGGGGCGCGCCCTTGAGGACGGGGCTCCAGGCGACGTGATTCAGGTGATGAACCTCGCAAGCAGGGCGATCGTCGAGGCGACCGTGCTCGGTCCCGGGCGGGTGGCCGTCGCACCGGGCTCGCTGCCCATTTCGCGCCCCGCCTCTCCCACTCGTCCACAGCAGCGAGCGGAGCTTGCCCGATGATCCGCCCTCGTCTTGCCCTCCTCGCCCTGGCCCTCGCGCTTGCCGCCTGCAACGCGCCGCAGCGCCTCGCCGAAATCGGGCGCGGCCCGCAGCTCTCGGCGATCGAGAACCCGACCGCGCGGCCAGATTGGCGCCCCGTCTCGATGCCGATGCCTGCGCCCCAGGAGCCGCTGCGCACCGCCAACAGCCTCTGGCGGCCGGGGGCGCGCGCCTTCTTCAAGGACCAGCGCGCGGCCCAGGTGGGCGACATCGTCACCGTGCTCGTCTCCATCCGCGACGAGGCGCAGCTCGAGAACAGTTCGACGCGAAACCGAAACAACGGTGAGTCGATGGGGCTTCCCTCGCTGTTCGGCCTGGAAGCGAGCCTGACACGAATTCTGCCAAACACCGTGAACCCGGCCGAACTCGTGCGCGCAAACTCGACCGGAAACTCGACCGGGTCGGGCAAGATCGACCGCAGCGAGACCGTGACCCTGCGCGTGGCAGCCGTTGTCACCCAGGTGCTGCCGAACGGCAACCTGGCCCTCGCCGGCCGCCAGGAGGTGCGGGTGAACAACGAGCTGCGCGAGCTCGCCATCCAGGGCGTGATCAGGCCGCAGGACATCGCCTCGGACAACACGGTGCGCCACGACCGCATGGCGGAAGCCCGCATCGCCTATGGCGGGCGCGGCACGATCAGCGATGTGCAACAGCCGCGCTACGGCCAGCAGCTGCTCGACATCATCCTGCCATTCTGAGCGGATCGGCTGGCGGGGACTGCGCGCAGCGGCGAGCCTCGCCGACCGACCCGCTCCGCCCCCGCTGCGATCACGCTGATCCGCAACAGCAGGGTCGCAGCCGGTGCGGGCACGGCACAGACGCGCGATCAATCGTCGCGGTGCGTCTTCTCCATCCGCTCGTGGCGCTCCTGCGCCTCGATGGAAAGGGTGGCAATGGGCCGCGCCTCGAGGCGGCGAAGGCTGATCGGCTCGCCTGTTTCTTCGCAATAGCCGTAGGTGCCGTTCTCGATCCGCTCCAGCGCAGCGTCGATCTTGCCGATCAGCTTGCGCGCGCGGTCACGCGTGCGCAGCTCCAGCGCACGGTCGGTCTCCATCGAGGCGCGATCGGTCAGATCCGGCTCCTGCAGGCCGCCGTTCTGGAGGCTGGAAAGGGTTTCGTCAGCCTCGCGAAGAAGTTCAGCACGCCACCGCAACAGCTTCTGCCGGAAGTACTCGAGCTGCATGGGGTTCATGAACTCTTCGTCTTCCGAGGGGCGATAGTCCGGCGGCAACGTGACGATCATCGCTCGTTCCTGTTCGCGACAGACAAGCCCGGGAGGGCGAAAGCGCGCGGACTATACTCACGGCCCCCTGCCCCGCCAAGTCGCCCTCGCTCCACACAAGCCGTTGCAAAACAAGGACTTGCGCGTCAGTCTCCGGAGCGGCGTGCCCGTTCGAGGCGAGCAAGCTCCACCGCCGCCCGCACCTCAACCTCAGCCGCGATCGCGGCAAGCTTCGGATCTGCCGCCTTCTCCCCCTCGCGCGCGAGGCTGGCCAGCGCGGCAAGCCGCGACTCGGAGAGCCGCCCGCTGAGCAGGCCGAGCTGGATCGCGCCAAGCTCGTCGAGCATCGCCTCGGCCCGCCGCTTCGCCCGCGCATCGCGCTCCGCCGCCTCGAGGCTCTCCTGCACGGCAAGAAGGGAGGGCGCGATGCTCACACCTTCAACCGGGGCTGCGTCTTTGGCCTCCTCCACCCCTGTCTCGACGGCGACGCGAAACCGCCCGCCGGCGGCGCTTCGCCCGACCGGCCGAGCCTGCGGCAGGTGCGGCGAACCGAACCCGACGATCTTCACCATGCGATCGACCCCTTCCTTCGCAGCGACCCGGCAAGAACCGGCCCTGCCGGCAAAATTTGCCGCCTTCCCCGCCGCCCTGCCAGGACGGAAGTTGCGGCAGGAGGCGGGCCGGCAGCGCCATATTCCTGGCACGCGGTTCGCTAACCCTTCGTTGCCGGAGGTCCGATCCTCGGACCGCCCGTCGAGGAGTGCCATGCGCCGCGCCGCCTTTGCCATCCTGTTCTGCCTGATCGGCACAGCCGCGACAGCCCAGGTGCGGATCAAGGACATCGCCGACATCGAGGGCGTACGCGACAACCAGCTCGTTGGCTACGGCATCGTGGTCGGGCTGAACGGCACAGGGGATCGCTTGTCCTCCGCCGTGTTCACCCGCCAGAGCCTCATCGGCATGCTCGAACGGCTCGGCGTCAACACCCGCGACGAGGCGAATCGCCTCGACACGAAGAACGTCGCTGCGGTGATGGTGACCGCCGCGCTCCCGGCCTTCGCCCGCCAGGGGTCGCGCATCGACGTCTCGGTCGCTGCGCTGGGCGACGCCACCAACCTCACCGGCGGCACGCTCCTGGTCACGCCCCTGCTCGGC